>JAFWWU010000008.1 GCA_017523285.1 Ruminococcus sp. | reverse complement strand
TATGTGTGAATGAAATGACCTTCACCGTTTAATGGGTTATTGTATGAATATGTAAATCTCTGGCATGAATCAGGATTTCCGTTAGCGCTCTTGAGAATAGACATAGCGTAGTTGAAGCCTTCTTCTTCAAAGCGGAGAATACCTGAAATACGAGGTGTGTAGTTAGGAGCGTCATCTTCAAATTCTCTTGTGCGGAGTGACTGCTCAAATGTGAACTGCTTATCCATAAGCTCATAGATTGTATCAGTCTGGTCGCCGTTTGTAACGATAAGCTTGTTGCCGAGAACTCTTACAGGAGCGTAAATGATAAGATGTGGGTCAGTAAGCTTGCTTGGGTCGAAAGCCTGTGTTCTGATACCGTTGCCGTCCTCTACGAATACACGGTTACGGCTGTTTTCGCTTCTGCCCATGATGAAATAGCCTGTTACAGCGTATTTGCCGTCAGCAGATTTACCGATAACAATACCTCTGCCCGGGTATGCGTTTGAGCTTAATTCCTTAGCTAAATCAAGTTTAATCATAATAATTTACTCCTTATCTGATAAAAAATGTGTATATGCAGTCCGCAAAGACAATGAAAGCCATAGTCAATGCGATAATATTAAGTGTTTTTTTGCTCGGTTTAGAGAGAACATGGTCAAAAATCGGCTGAACAACATACATGAATAAAGTTCCGCCGAGTCCGAAACGCAGAGAAGTTGAAAGAGCAATACGAGCCTGATAATTATATTTATATTCAGCGTATGTCTGCCATGGCCAAGAGCCTGTTGCAAATTCAAGTATGTAGCTTGCTATAAGCTCAATCAGCGTAGCTATGAACATACAGCCGAGAAATATAATAAAAGGCTTTATCAGGGTGAACAAGAGCGAATCCTTTTTTCTCATTATTTTGTCAAGAACAAAGAGAAATGTCAAAGCTCCGACGCCATAAACAGGACAATACGGACCGAAAAGAACGCCTCTGTTTGTGAATCCCCATTTGTAAATTACAACTTCGAGAAATACTTCATAGCACCAGCCGAGTATAGCATAAAGCATAAAGGAAATAAAAAGCAGCTGCAAAGAACGCTTGCGTGTCTTTTCCATATATCTTACTCCTTTATATATGCTTTGCCGTCAATGATTTCAATTTTATCCTGACAGAAGAATGAAACTGCCTGAGGGAGAATATTCCATTCAGCCTGTTCCATAATTCTTTTCTGTAAAGTTTCGGGAGTATCGTTTTTCATTACTTCAACAGGCTTCTGAAGAATAATTGCACCTGCGTCTGCAACTTCATTTACAAAATGAACTGTTGCGCCGCTGTATTTTACTCCGTATGCAAGAGCTGCTTCGTGAACTTTAAGTCCGTAATAGCCTGCACCGCAGAAAGACGGAATAAGAGCAGGGTGAACGTTGATTATTCTGTAAGCGTAAGCCTTTGTAACGTCTTCGGTCAGAATTGTCATAAAGCCTGCAAGAACTACAAGGTCAGCTTTTTCTTCATCAAGTGCTGAAAGAACAGCTCTGCTGTAGGTAACGCTGTCGGGAAATGACTTTCTCGGCAATACTCTTGTTTTTATATTATTTTTTTCAGCTCTTTCGAGGGCATAAGCGTCAGGATTTGAAGAAATTACACAGGTAATCTTACCATCTTTGATTATGCCACTTTTTTCAGCATCGATAAGTGCCTGTAAATTCGTACCGCCTCCCGATACGAGAACAACAATGTTTTTCATTGGATATTACCTCCTGAAAAGAGTAGTTTTTACAGGCAAAGCAAAGTTTGCCCAATCTATAAAAACGACAACAGGAAAAACTTGCACGGATATATTACCGAAAACAAATTTTTCCTGATAAATCGCAGCAGAAATCAGCAGATAATAACGCCTTCGTCAGATTCAACGAGTTCACCGAGGATATAAGCTTCCTCGCCTGCAGCGTTGAGAACGGCAACCGCCTTATCAGCGTAAGCCTTATCAACTGAAACAATCATTCCGACACCCATATTGAATGTATTGAACATATCACGTTCAGGAATATTACCTGTTCTTGCAATAAGGTCGAAAATAGGGAGAACCTGTACAGCATTTCTTTCAATCTTAGCTGAAAGGTTTGCAGGAAGTGAACGCGGAATATTTTCATAGAAACCGCCGCCTGTAATATGAGAAACAGCCTTTACAGGTACTTCGTCAAGAAGACTCATAATAGCCTTTACATAAATCTTTGTAGGAGTGAGAAGAGCCTCACCAAGAGTTGTACCGAGGTCAGCAAAATGTCTTGCAAGGTTCTGTTCATTAACTGTGAATACGTTTCTTACAAGTGAGAAACCGTTTGAATGAACACCGCTTGACTTGATAGCGATAAGAACATCGCCTGCCTTCTGAGTATCAGGCTGTAAAATCTTATCCTTATCAACAACACCCACAGAGAAGCCTGCGAGGTCGTATTCGTCAACAGGGTAGAAACCGGGCATTTCAGCAGTTTCGCCGCCGATTAATGCACAGCCTGACTGTACACAGCCCTCTGCAACACCTGAAACGATATCAGCAATCTTTTCAGGATAGTTCTTGCCTACTGCAATGTAGTCAAGGAAGAACTGAGGTTTAGCACCACAGCAGATAATATCGTTTACACACATAGCAACGCAGTCGATGCCGACAGTATTATGTTTATCCATAAGGAAAGCAATTTTAAGCTTTGTACCAACGCCGTCTGTACCTGAAACGAGAACAGGCTTTGTAATACCTGTCATATCAAGTTCAAAAAGACCGCCGAAGCCGCCGATACCTGATAAAGCACCTGCTGTCATAGTTTTAGCGATGTGTGATTTCATAAGCTCAACAGCTTTATAGCCTGCGGTAACGTCAACGCCCGCTTTTTTATAGCTTTCTGAATAGCTTTTCATAATATATCTCCATTCCGTATACACTCGGGGTATACGTTTCCGCATTTACGGCAGCGGCTGCCGATATTAATGGTTAATAATTAGTTGCTGATGAGTTTTAATCCTCACAGCCGTCCCAGCAATATGTGCAGAGATCGCATTTTTTCAGACCAATAGCATTTACCGAGCCTTCAAGAGTCTGGAATTCAAGGGATGTAAGCTTAAGACGCTTACAGATTTCATCTCTGAGCTTTTTGCCTCTTTCAGTTGTTGTATCACTGTATTCAGCGATATACTTAACACCTTCTGCACCTTCAAATTCATCAATAATCTTTCTTGCGATAAGCTCAAGCTCTGAGGTACTTCTTGAGAAGTTCAGATATTTACAGCTGTACATAATCGGCGGACAAGCTGAACGCATGTGGATTTCCTTAGCACCGTTTGCATAGAGGAATTCTACTGTTTCACGAAGCTGAGTTCCTCTTACGATACTGTCATCGACAAAGAGGAGCTTTTTACCCTCGATAAGTTCGTGTACAGGGATAAGCTTCATCTTTGCAACCTGATTACGCATTGACTGGTTTGAAGGCATAAAGCTTCTCGGCCATGTAGGAGTATACTTTATAAATGGACGAGCAAACGGTATACCGCTTTTGTTTGCATAGCCGATAGCGTGAGGAACGCCTGAATCAGGAATTCCGCAGATATAGTCTACATCGGGGAGAGTGCCGTTCTTCATATCGAATTCAGCCATAATCTCACCGTTGCGTGTTCTCATTGTTTCAACTGTAACACCCTCATAAACAGAGTTAGGATATCCGTAATATGTCCAGAGGAATGAGCAGATGCTCATATTATTATTTTTTTCAGCAAGGATTTCATAGCCGTCAGAAGTAATCTTCACGATTTCGCCTGAACCAAGCTCATAGCATGTTTCGTATCCGAGCTTTTGATAAGCAAATGATTCAAATGAAAGACAGTAGCCGTCATCTCTTTTACCTATCAGAATAGGAAGCTTACCCATATTGTCACGGGCAGCAATAATGCAGTCCTTAGTGAGTATGAGAAGTGAAACTGTACCTACGATTTTTTCCTGAGCGTATTTAATACCCTCTGTGAAAGAGCTTTTCTGAGCAATAAGAGCGCCTACAAGGTCGCTGGAATTGATTTTACCGCTGCTCATTGTTTCAAAGCTTGCACAGCCATTTGAGAGAAGCTCATCTTCAAGCTCTCTTGCGTTATTGATAACACCGATAGTACAAACAGCGTAAAGTCCGAGCTTTGAACGCACCATAATCGGCTGAGGGTCTGTATCGCTTATACAACCGATACAGAGTCCGCCTGCCATTGATTCAATATCGTTTTCAAATTTTGTTCTGAAAGGAGAATTTTCTATACTGTGAATACTTCTCTGGAATCCCTTATCATCTGAATAAGCGGTCATACCGCCTCTTCTTGTGCCGAGATGTGAATGATAGTCAGTTCCGAAAAATACGTCTGCTATACAGTCGTTTTTCGAAGCTGCTCCAAAAAATCCACCCATACTAACAAATCTCCTTATTCACCTAAAAGGCGTTTCATAATTTCCTGATAAGCTTCTTCTACGTTGCCCATATCTCTGCGGAAACGGTCCTTATCAAGCTTTTCGTGAGTTGTGCTGTCCCAGAAACGGCAAGTATCAGGAGAAATTTCGTCAGCAAGGATAATTGTACCGTCTGAAGTTCTGCCGAATTCAATCTTGAAGTCGATGAGGTCGATGTTGAGCTTCTTGAAGAAATCAACCATAAAGTCATTTACCATAAATGCATACTTTGAGATTGTATCAATTTCTTCCTTAGTAGCAAGACCTAAACCAAGAGCATAGTAATCGTTGATGAATGGATCACCGAGGTCATCGTTCTTGTAGCTGAATTCGAGTGTTGGCTGCTTGAGTGGTGTACCTTCTTCGATACCGAGCTTCTTTGAGAAGCTGCCTGCAGCAACGTTTCTTACGATAACTTCGAGTGGAACGATTTCAACCTTCTTAACGATTGTTTCACGGTCGTTGATTTCTTTTACAAGATGTGTAGGAACGCCTGCTTTTTCGAGGAGTCCGAACATATAGTTAGTCATTCTGTTATTGATAGAGCCTTTACCGGCGATAGTACCTTTCTTTTCGCCGTTGAAAGCTGTAGCGTCATCCTTGTAATCAACAATTACGAGATTAGGGTCGTTTGTAGCGTAAACCTTCTTAGCCTTGCCTTCGTAAAGTTGTTCCTGTTTTACAATGTTTTCCATTTTAAAATTCCTCCTGAGAATTATTTATATGTCCATAAGACATTTATGGGTTTATTATAATATCCGCAGCTTCCTGCGGCGTATTGGCAATTATTTCGGCACCATGCTGTGTTAATTCCTCATAGCTTCCATAGCCCCAGAGGACAGCCATGCATGGTACACCACATTTTTTTGCACCGTTTATATCATGATAGCGGTCGCCGATCATGAGTATGCCGTTTCGGTCAGATATACCTGCACGGTCGAGTACATATTCAATGACTTCACACTTTTCATTGCGGCTTCCGTTTATATCGGCTCCGCCGATTACATCGAAGTATTCAGCAAGTCTGAATCTTTCGAGTATTTTTATTGCAAACACCTCTGGCTTGCTTGTAGCGACAAGAAGCCTTTTTCCGTTATTTTTTAGCTGTCGGAGCATTTCGGGAATACCGCTGTAAACGTTATTCTCATAAAGTCCTGTATCTGCGTAACGTGTGCGATAAATACGCACAGCCTCATTAACCTGCGCCTCATTCATACCGCACAGCTGTGCAAAAGAATCATAAAGCGGTGGACCGAGTACACTCATTATATTATCAGGTTCATCAAAGCCCATAACGCTCAGAGTATGTCGGTAGCAGTTGAGTATGCCCGGAGCAGAATCGGTCAGTGTTCCGTCAAGGTCAAAAATAAGCGTGTTATATGAATGCATTATATTTCAGCAATTTCCTGCTGGAGTTTAGCATCTTTTTCAATAACAGCAGCAGCCATAGCCTTTTTGTTTTCAGCAAGTTTTTCAGCGAGTGCTTCATCTGAAACCGCAAGAATCTGAGCTGCGAGTATAGCGGCATTCTTAGCACCGTTGATACCTACTGTTGCAACAGGAACTCCGGGTGGCATCATAACGGTAGAAAGAAGAGCATCCATACCGTCAAGAACAGATGACTTCATAGGAATACCGATGACAGGGAGAGTTGTGTGACCTGCGATAACGCCTGCGAGATGTGCAGCCATACCTGCGGCACATATAATAACACCAAAGCCGTTATCTTTTGCGGCTGCGGCGAATTCACAAGCCTCAGCAGGTGTTCTGTGAGCACTCATAACACGACATTCAAAAGGAATACCGTAAGCCTTAAGCTCAGTAAGTGCAGACTTTACAACAGGAAAATCACTGTCGCTTCCCATGATGATGGCAACTTTTTTAGACATAAAAAACTCCAATCTGCGAATTAACGCAATTAATATATTATATAAATAGTATATGATATAACATTATTATTCTTCGGGAATAGTTTCGGTTTCAGTTATATCAGGTAAAAACGTCATATCGTCAATAGTTCCCGAAAGCATAAAAATTCCCGTATCGAGATATCTGAATTTTGATTTCAGCGTGTATTCTCGTTCAGCGGTAAGAACAGCTTCGTTTTCGCTGTATTCGATATCGGCTTTTACATTAGCGGATACATAAAGGAACTGCGTTCCGTCTGCTTCCTTAAGATTGTACATTGAGATTTCATTTATCTCCTTAAGTGAAGCACCGAGATAAACCGATGACTGAGGTGAAAAAAGCATATAAGCTGACGAAACGGAATTGCTGTCAGTATCTGAAATAAATGAGAAATCGTTGCTAAATGCATAAGCCGAATAAGCCGCAAAGCAGTTTATTGCCTTTTCAATCATATCGGGAGTAAGCTTTGAAAGCATAACCTTGCTTGAAAGAACGAGATGCAAATCTGTATTAAGAATAGTATCATTTACAATTGCTTCACTGAATATAAAATCTTTTTCTGTAAGTGTATATGTAAATTTATTGTTGTTATCGGAAAAAATAATTCTGTTATCCTTGAAATTAACCGCTTCCCATGCACGATTGAGCAATGGCTTGAATGAATTGTTGTAAAGGATTGTTTCATTATCTTCCCTCACAACAGCGGTATATACATTTACATCGCCGATTTTCTTAGGTTCAATCGATTTATATACAAAAGGAACAACTATATTTTCTTCATAATCAATACAGCCTGTAAGCAGCTGATTGTTTATTTTTTTTGAAGCAATACAGAAAATGTTTTCGGCAAATTCAAGCGAATTCCATTGTGGACTTATTATAATTCTGTCATTTGCATCGACAATTCCATATAAATCATTGTCACTCTGGAAAATCTTATTATCTGAAGCGTCTTTTGGTCCGTATCTGACGATTTCGGTAGGTTCTTTGACTGTTCCTGTGTTTTTTGAAACGTCAAAATAAAACCTTGAAAGACCGAAAGTCAGCATTATAATAACGATAAAAAGCACAGAAACCAAGAGCTTTATATGCTTATTCAATGATTTCTGCACCTCCTGAAATTATTCTGCGGATTCTGATTTTTTGCTTCTGTAAATCTCGTCTGTTTCTCTTGCGATATATATAGGGCGGGCTTTTGTTTCAAGGTAAGCCTTGGCAAGATACTGACCAAGGATACCTATGCAGAAAAGCTGTAATCCGCCTACAAGGAAGATTGCACACATAATAGTAGGGAATCCCGAAACGTCCTCGCCGAAAATGAGCGTCTTGAATATAACAACAAGCGCACAAATGAAAGAAAATACACAGCTTACGACTCCGAGCAGAGAAGCAATAGCAAGCGGAGCTGTTGAGAAAGCCATAATTCCTTCAAGCGAGTATTTGAAAAGACCCCAGAAAGACCATGCGGTAGTGCCTGCGGCTCTTTCTACGTTTTCATATTCCATATATTTTACTTTGAAACCAACCCAACTGAATATTCCCTTTGAGAAACGGTTGTATTCGTTCATTTCAAGTATGGAATCAACCATTTGTCTTGTCATAAAACGGAAATCCTGAGCGCCATCAACGATTTCAGTCTGTGAAATCTTATTCATAAGGCTGTAGAATTTTCTTGCAAACCATGAACGAACCTTTGATTCACCCTTACGGCTTACACGTCGTGTTGTTGCACAGTCATATTCTCCGTCCTTGACGTAATTATACATTTTCGGAAGGAATGATGGCGGATGCTGTAAATCAGCGTCCATAACAACAACATAATCACCCTTTGCATTCTTAAGACCTGCAAACATACCCGCTTCTTTTCCAAAATTTCTTGAGAAAGAAATATATCTTACTCTTTTATCGGTATCTGCAAGTTTTCTGAAGCCTTCAAGAGTTTTATCTTTTGAGCCATCGTCGATAAACAGGAATTCAAATTCAAGTTCATTATGTTCCTGTTTCATCTGATTTGTGACCTTTATAATCTCATCATAGAAAAGAGGAAGCACCTCTTCTTCGTTGTAGCAGGGAACAACTACGGAAATGAGTTTCATTAAACTCCCCCTTACACAAAATAATACATATTAATAATACAACAAAATTAAAAATAATGCAATAGCAAATTGTCAGTTTTTAATTTTTTAATAAATGAAAGGGGAAAATGAACGTGATATTCTTATATTTGCACATAAAAATATAAGAAAACGATATATAATATAAATTGTATGAACTATAAGACGGTGAAAAACTATTAGGAATAGTGCTAAATGAAACAAAGTTGAATTTGTCTATTATGCACAAATGGAGGAGGTGGATTATTTTTTATCAAGATTTTACGAGGAAGTCTGTTTCTTCAATAAAATGGGATAAAAAGGAAACAAGCGAGAATTCATAGAAAATTCACAAATTGTGAATAAGAGTATCAACAGCTTGATTTAGCACTTAACAATTTGTTGTTTTTTAATAAAATTTAAAAAAATGTATAAAAAACTGCATTTATTTCTTTCAAAGTGTTGATTTTTTTGAATTTTTAATGTATAATAAAAATATCTTATAAAAATTTCAGTTCGTGTATCATTTCGGCAAGAAGCTTTAATGGCGTGTTGCCGTTTTTATGTGCGTACTGATTTCAAGCGCTGATATTAATGACTGATTATTATAGACAGAGTTTGTGCATTCAGTATAATGTGGCAGTGCTGATATATTTCAGAGAATCAGGCGGGTCAGGTCCGCCGAAAGCTCTCAGCCGTTTCTGCGGCAAGCCTTATGGCGTAAAAATACAAAGCTTTTTGAATTGGGAGGATACAAATGGAAATTACACTGATAAAAGCTATAAAAGGTAATGAAGTTCATGGCTCTGATAATCCGAGAAGAACAGGCTGTGGTATCAACCTTACAAAGCCTGAAAATATTTCCCGTTACATAACAAATGGTGCTATGTCAGACCTTAATGAGATAAACTGTGAAAAGTGTAAGATGATTCTTGCTAAGAGAATGATCAAGGCTGACAGAAAAGAAATGAAAAATATGATAAAGGAAGAGAAAATGCGTGCCAAGAAAGGTCTTGGTGACGAGAATATTGTGCCTTTAGGTGGTACACAGTCAAATTCATATCTTCCTGATGCAGGCTCAAGACGTCCTACAGCAGCTCCGATGCCGTCTGTAAGACCTACTGTTACAGCAACAACTACAATAAACAAGAGCGAGCCTTTTTCATCACAGCCTATGCCTGCGGCAGTACAGCCTATTACGCCTGCACCTGCACCTGTGTCACCTGTACAGAATACAGCACCTGCACCGTCAGTTGCTCCGACACCTGCACCTGTTCAGCCACAGCCTGCACCGACAGGATTTAATAATTCTAATTTTGTAAATAATGACTTTATGAACAGCTTTGCTATTCCAAAGCAGGAAGCTCCACAGCCACAGCCGGCGCCTGTACAGAATACAGCACCTGTTGATGATATTCTCTCACAGTTTGCTATTCCGAAGCAGGAAGCTCCGCAGGAACAGCCAGCACCTGTACAGAATACTGCTCCTGTCAACAATGATGTTCTTTCACAATTTGCTATTCCTGCACCGCAGAATAATGCATTTGATGAACCAAAGGTTGAAAAGGATGCTCCGTTTGATATTGATGCGGCACTTGCACAGTTTGCAATTCCGCCTACAAACAAGCCTGCTGATACACTTATTCCTGAGCCGCCTAAGAATGTGGCAACAAATATCGATGACGCACTCGCACAGTTCTCTATTCCTGCACCTCAGACTGTAGCTCAGCCTGAGCCTGTTCAGGAGGTTAAGAACGAAGCACCTAAGCCGTTTGATATTGATGATGCGCTCAGACAGTTTTCAATTCCTGTTCCGAATACATCAGCACCTGAAGCTGAGGTTATCGGTGATGAGCCAAAGGCAACAAATCCTTATGAAAATAATGATGTTATAGAAATTGAGAATTTAGCTCCTGTAGCTGAAGAAGCTGTTCCTACATGGGATACAGTTGCAGATCAGCTTTTCAGTGCAGATACACCTGCTGTTGAGGAAATCGCACCAATAGCTCAGGAAACGGTTGCTCCTGTAATCGAGGAAATCGCACCAGTAGCTCAGGAAGCAGTTGCTCCTGTAATCGAAGAGATCGCACCAGTAGCTCAGGAAGCAGTTGCTCCTGTAATTGAGGAAATTGCTCCAGCAGTTGAAGAAACAGTTGCTCCTGTAATTGAGGAAATTGCTCCAGCAGTTGAAGAAACAGTTGCTCCTGTAATCGAAGAAATCGCACCAACAGTTGAAGAAGTTGCTGCTCCTGTAATCGAAGAAATCGCACCGGTAGCTCAGGAAGCTGTTGCTCCTGCAATTGAAGAAACACCTGCACCTACTACTGTTATAGAAGAAACTGTAACAACAACATCTTCACAGCCTGTTGAAAATGCTTCACCTGAAGTAAATAAATATCAGTATACAACACCGTTTGCTGATGAAGCTCCAAAGCAGGAACAGAATGAAAATCTTCATGTATATACACCACCTGTATTCCCTGATGAGCTTGTTGCTCCTCAGATGGCAGCTCCACAGCCGATGCAGGCAGCTCCTGTTGTACCGACTGTACCTGTACAGCCTGTTGCGCCTCAGTCAGAAGCACAGACTATGATGGGTGCTCCTATTATACCGAATGCAAATCAGGCAGTAAATCCTGTTCCACAGCAGACAGTACCGTTTACAGCTCCTGTTCCGCAGATTATGGGATATGATGCAAACGGACAGCCGATATATGCTTATGTACAGCAGCAGTTTATGGGATATGACGCAAACGGTCAGCCGCTTTTTGCTCCTGTACAGATGCCTATGATGAATATGCAGCCAAATCTTGCTTCATTCGGAGTTAATCCAAATGCTGCTGCACCTGTTGCTCCTGCACAGCCGATAGCTCCACAGCCTGCGCCTATGGCACAGCCTGTAGTTCAGCCTGTTCCGCCAATGGCACAGCCTGTACAGCCTGCACCATATCAGCCAAGTCAGATTCATCTTTCAAAGGTTGATGAGGGCAAGATGAAGAATATGCCTGATGCTGTTGCTTCTGCTGTTGCAAAGTCAAGAGGTCAGCAGAACAAGAATATCTTTGATATGCAGGGAATTGCAATGCCTGTTATTGATTCAATCGAAGGCGCACTCTCTCAGATGGGTGAAGATGTAAGAACAAAGCAGGAGATTATTGATTCAAATACTTCAACTCCTGTGTTTGAGGAATATAAAGCTCCGCCGAAGATGAATTACAATCAGCAGCCAAGAAGCTCTGCACCTAACAAAGAGAACAGACCGCTTTCAAGAGCAGACATCAAGAATCTCAAAAAACAGGAAAAGATTGATGCTAAGTTCAAGAAAGAGCTTGCAAAGAGAGGTTTCTAAACATTAAAAATTACAGCCTGTCTGATTTTCAGTCAGGCTGTTTTATAAAACGTGCATACTTTTTGTAAGTGTGCGGAAAAGAGGACACAATGGGAATTTTAACCGATAAGGAAATATTAATCGCCAAGCTTACAGGTGATTTCAATACAGACCGTGAATTTCTTATCAAGGAAAGTGAAAAGATGGCTGCAGAGGGCAATAAGGATGGTGCAAATGCAGCTATGGAGCTTCTTTTTGAGAGAATGCCTGAATCTGAAAAGAAGAAAATCGAAGATCTTGTTTATGTAAACGGTAAAAGACTTGACGCTTATTACAGCGATATTGAAGAGCTTATAAAAGAGAAGAAAATTCAGGAAGCTTTGCCAATGGCGAAGGCACTTTATGAGAAAATCATTACAACATATCCTGAAACAGACGACAGTAAGTTTGTAAGCCTTAGAAATAAGTTTGAACAGAACGTATATCAGCTTATGTATAAGCCTGAAAAGACTCTGAATGTTGCTCCGTTTGATTTTGCAAGAATGATTACTACATACGGATATCTTCTTGTTGATGTACGTGAACTTGAAGAGGCAGAGGTTGTACTTAAAAAGGCTTCCGAATATAACCCTGTTGACTGCGGTCCGAAGTTTGAGCTTGCAGAGGCCTATAAACTCAGCAGAAAAAATGATGAACTTCTTGCAATTTCAAAGGAAACTCTTAAAATTTCATCATCACCTTATGCTATGGCAAGATGTTACTGCAACCTCGGATTTTACTGCTATAATGTCGAGGATTATGAGAATGCGGCTGTATTCTACTATATCAGTATCTTATTTGCTCCGCACAGAGCAGTAGAAATGGAACTTAAAAATGTAGCGTTAAGACTCAATAAGAAGCTTACTCCACCGAAAGAAGCTGATATTGACAGAACATTTGAAAAGTATGGCATTACAAGAGGTCCTGAGGAGCTTCTTGTGAGTGTTGCCGCACAGCTTGCCACTCTTGCAATTGAACGCAATGATATAGAAGAAGCACTTATGAATCTTAAGCTTCTTTATGGTCTTACAAATGACGAAAACATAAAGAAAACTATTCTTAAATATGAGCCTGACGCTCTTGAAAAGGCAAGAGAAAGATTTGGCATTACCGAACCTGATTCTGCACAAAACAACTAAGATGAAAAAAGCTATCTGACGTAAAAATCAGATAGCTTTTGTTTTATCTTTTCAGAATTTTTTTTGCTGTTAATAAAATAGGCTGAAAATTTGCTGTCAGTACAATTAAAAAGCCGAGGATAAGGAATGCAGGGTAGTATGGCGGTTGTTTAATGACAACTACAGACATAGCTGTAATTACAAAAATGTTTCCGATAAACGCGGTATGATTAACCTTGAAAGGTACATAACGTCTTGCGTCGAAAATTCTTACAACATAGCACGCAAGATAGCTGAGTACAGTTGCAATGGAAGCACCTTGTATTCCGAATTTTTCAATAAGAATTATATTGAGGAAAATGTTTGTTACACATGCGATAAGGCTTGTCCATGATGAATTCGCTGTATGGCGTGTAGCGGTGTAAATACTGCTCAGGAACTGGTTGAAGCACATAAGAAGTACACCGATTACAAGGAAAGGTGTATAGATGTATACGCTCTTGTATGCTTCATACTTTGCTGCTGTAACGAGAAGTGGAGTAATAATCTGAACTACAGCAATAATAAAAGCTGTGGCAACGTACATAAGTGATTGATATGAAGTGTAAACCTTTTCGTAGAATGCGCTTCTGTCTTTTGAATCATTTTCGGCAATTGCTGACATATTCCATGCAAGAGAGAAAACAGTAGAAGCTATTGAAAGCAGATTAGGAATTTTAGCTGCATATCCGTATATACCTGCATCATCACTGCTTTTCATATGGCGGAGAAATAATCTGTCAGAAAATCCTGTGATTATCCACATAAGTGCGGTAGGAATAAGCGGAAGCGAAAATCTGAGCATTACACCTACAAGGTCTTTTCTGAAATAACTTATATTGAGATAATTCCTGATTCCCGATACAGAAAAAAGGAACAATGCCGAGCAGAAATCGGAGAGAATTACTGAAAGCATAAATCCGCGGACACCCATATCAAGTGCAGAGATGAATATTAAATTGAAAATGAAAAGCAGGAGAATTGTCAATATTCCGTCAAATGAAAAAAGCTTTACAAGTCCTCTTACTCTTGTCAGCTGTGAGCACAGAGAGCGAAGTGAGGAGGTGCATATATATACAAGAAGCAGTATAGCGTAGCCGTCGATGAATTCAATCAAATTGAACAACGGCGATAGCAATACAAGTGCACCGAGTCCGAAGCCGCATACACAGCTTGCGGTTGTGAATATTTCGCGTTTATTATAATTCTTATCAAGTCCATAGCGTACAAGCGCTTCTGTAATAGAGAGCGTAAATACAGGGATAAGGAAATTTGCTGTCATTTCAAGCAAATCCTTGACATTACTGTCAGACGGATTCAGGTTTCCCGAATAAAGTCTTGTCAGGAAAAGCGACAGAATTTTTGAGCCGAAGCTTCCGATTGCGAAAACTGCGGTATTGAATGCAAGCTTTTTATATTTATTCATTATTTCAAAGTAACTCCTTTATTGTATGGCAGGCAAATTCTGCCGTTGTTATACAGCAATATTATAACACATTTTACAGGGAATGTCATCATATTTTAAAAAATATTTTTGTTAATCGCATTGTATATATAGAGATAAAAAATACAATTCGTATACGGAATGCGAATTGTTAATCGTTGTGCAATATGCATATATGTTTCTGTGTCGCTTTGTCTAAATGTACGAAAAGCAATAAAATAATACTTTTTTTCATAAAAGCTTTGATTTTTTATTAAAAGTATGATAAAATATAAATAATGGCAGACTATAGAATTACTCTCTTGGTTTTACTCTGCGTAAATAATAGGGAAGGAGAGGGATAATGAGCGAAAAAATAATAAATATCGTTGTTATGGTTGCAGGTATTGATGAAGAATATCAGAACAACATTATAAGCGGAATCAATGCCTATGTAAAGAATCGTAATATCAATGTTTCATATTTCGCATCATTCGGCGGCGTTCTTGCAAACAGTCGTTATGATAAGGGCGAATACAATATATATAATCTTATTAATCTTTCTAAATTCGATGCGGCAATTCTTATGACAAATACTATCGGTTCAACTAAGGAAAGAAATGGCGTAATTGAAGCTGTAAGAAAATCTGGAATGCCTGCGGTTGTTTTTGACTGCAATGATTATCCTGAATTCTACAACATTAAGATAGATAATTTTACTGCTATGGTTGATATGGTAAGACATATTGTAAATGACCATGGTATAAAGTGTGTTAATTACATTTCAGGACCTCTTGCAAACCCTGAAGCATTTGAAAGATACAGAGCCTTTTTAAGCGTTATGGAGGAAAATAATATTCCTATCGATAACAGGCGTATTTATATGGGTGAATTCAGAGGCGTTGACGGTAAAAAGGCTGTTTCGCAGTTTATAAATTCCGATATGAAAATGCCCGGAGCTATTATATGTGCAAATGATGCAATGGCGATTTCAGCGATAAGCGCTCTTGAAAAGCATGGTTACAGCGTTCCGCAGGACATACTTGTTACAGGTTTTGATAATACATATAAAGCAAGAAATTACAGTCCTGAGATTTCATCTGTAAATCGTCCACTTTACGATGCAGGAGCAAAGGCTTGTGAGATAATTGAAAAACTGCTCGCTGGTGAAGTGATTGATAAAACTACAGTTTTACAGGCGAATTCAGTATTCTCTGAAAGCTGTGGCTGTGTAAGCGTAGAGCTTGTTGATGGTTTTGATGAATATAAGAAAAAGACATTCAGAGGCATTGACGCTTGTAATTCTCACATTTCAATACTCAACCGTATGACTACAAATCTTGCCGAAGCTGTTACTATTGACGGTATTATGGAGATTGTAGGCGGATTTGTAGAAGAGCTCAGCTGTGAAAAATTCTATGTTTGTCTTTGCTCAGACTGGCAGAGTACACTCAGAGAAGATGATAAGAATGTTGATGAATCAAGCTTCAGTACATATTCAAAGACAATGACAGCTCCGCTTGTGTGGGAGGATGGAAGTGTAAGAAATCCGATTCCATTCTTCAAACTGAGAGATATGCATCCTACCGCACTTCAGGGCGGCGGCAATGTAAGTTACTTCCTGCCGATTCATTTCCGTGAAAGATGTCTTGGATATTGTATAATAATGAATTCTGATTTCCCTATAAAGAGTATGCTTTGTCATACAATTGTTATGAATATAAGCAATTCTATTGAAAATATCAGAAAGCTTTATCATCTTAATAATGCGATTGAAGAGCTTGATAAGCTTTATGTAATCGACCCGCTTTGCAATATTTATAATCGTAATGGTTTTATCAGAGAATCAGACCCGTTGTTCAAGGCTGCAATGCAGAATGGACATAAGATTATGATTGCGTTCATTGATATGGACGGACTTAAAATGATAAATGACAATTACGGTCATAAAGAGGGCGATTTTGCTATTCAGAAGCTTGCTTCTATAATATCTGAATGTTGTATGGAAAATTGTATCTGTGCAAGATTCGGCGGTGATGAGTTCATTTTCTTCGGTTATGATGTAGACGAGGAAGAGGGCGAAGAAATAAAGAACAGAATTATTCAGAAAATTGCTGATATAAATAAAATTATCTATAAGCCGTATGAAATATCGGCAAGTATGGGATTTTATATTGGTACAGCAAGCGAAGATATGACTCTCTTCAAGATGATTACAAAAGCAGATGAAATTATGTATGAACAGAAAAAGAGAAAGAAAAATTCTCGTTATCTGCGTAGAAATTAATGAAAAAGGGTATCGGATTTTTAAATCCGATACCCTTGCTTTTTTATTCAAACGGATATTTTACTCCCCACTCTTTTCTGAGAGAATCCATAAGTTCCATAATGAAAATAGTTTCCGAATGAGGCATTTCGTCACATTCAAGTTTATTTTCCTTTATTGCCTTAAGTGATGAAATTACCTCATATTCGTATCCCGAAACCTGTGGCGGAACAGGATAGTCTATAACTTCATCGTTATTTAAAATAACTCTGAGCTTTTCACAATTACTGATATTAGTAAATTCTATTCTGCCCTTGCTTCCGTGAATAATGCCCATTCTGTCTGTTTTTGCATTGAAATTGCTGTGGAGGAGTGCTGTTTTGCCGTCTTTATATTTAAGAATAATACTGTTATTCATATCAACACCGTATTTATTCAGAGTGCAGGTTGATTTGATTTCTTCAATATCATTTCCGAAAGCCATAGATGCAAAATTCAGAGCATATACTCCGAGGTCAAGCAAAGCACCGCCTGCAAGCTCAGGAAGCTGTAATCTGTCAAGTCCGCTGAGGTCGTAGCCGAGATTTGCTGTAAGAGAAGAAACTTCGCCGATTATGCCGCTTGCAAGGATATCATCGAGCACAGCTCTCATGGGGATATATCTTGGCCATATAGCTTCTGTGATAAATACATTCTTTTCTTTAGCGTATGAGAGAACTTTTTTTGCTTGCTGAGCGTTAGCTGTGAAAGCCTTTTCGCAGAGTACATTTCTGCCGTTTTCAATACAGAGCATACAATCTTCAAAATGCCTTGAATGAGGGGTTGCAATATAGATAAGGTCAATGTCAGAATCCTTAGCAAGCTCCTCATAAGAGCCGTAAGCTTTCGGGATATTATGCTTATCAGCAAAATCCTGTGCTTTTTCAATGCTTCGTGAAGCTATTGCATACATATTTGCAATTCCCGATTTGATAATAGTTTCAGCCATTATATGTGCAATAGTTCCTGCACCCATAATACCGATATTCATAGATTAAAACCTCCTTTAAAAAAGCAGTACCTTTTTATTGATATAAAGGGTACTGCTTAACATTTTAATATTATCAGAATAATTCGATTTTTTTGTTGTCAAGGTCAAAATAGTTTTCAAGAACAGCTACATAATATCTGAAACAGAGCTTATCGTTGAAATAAAGTACATCGCCTGATTCAGGTACTCCGAGAGTTGCAAGATTTGCGTCGGTAAGCGATGAAAGAAGAACAGAATCGTCTTTTTCTACGTTGTATTCAGCTTTCCACGCTGCATTCATATCCTTGATGTAAACAGGTCCTGATTTTTTATCAAGCTTTTTCAGAAGTGCAGGGTCAGGATTTGGTACATAATATCCCTTTTCATCTTTTGCAAGCTTGAATAATGCAAGCTGTTCAGCGGTAAGCTCATCAAGATGAACTGTGCTTCCGATAGGACGTCCTATATCGTTGTACTGATAAGCTGTAAGGTCGCAGAGAATGAGTTTTTCATTGTATGTGTAGCCGAGAGTTTCAAGCTGTTTTTCTGAAAGGTGAAGAATAATATTGTTTGAAAGTGCATTAAGCTGACTTGTGATTTCCTGACGTGTCTGAGTTTTCCACGAAAGATTTATCGGAGTCTTTGCAGGGTCGATAAGAGGACGTTCAAGCTCTACAACACGTTCCATATTTTTAATATGGAAGCTTAAATATTTGTAATTCTTATCTGCGTTGTTAGGCTCGATATAAACGGCTGTGCTTCCATTTGAGCTGTCTTTAGTGTTGATTACATAACATCTGTATGCTCCCGATGGAGAAACACTTGAAGCTACACGCTGATTATCACTTACAGTAGCGAAAAGCGATGTAGCAAGGAAATAACCGAGCGAGCCGAATATATAAAGCAGCAGAAATACAGTTCCGAAAGCAGTTTTTGTAGCTTCGCCCGCACCTGAAAGCAGGAACATAATAATTGCCGTAATAAGAAGCGGAATTATAAGGAACCATTCACCGAAATAAAACAGAATAACTGGCAGCAGTGCAGGCAGCATAATAAAGCTGCATATTCTTGTTACAATCTGTTTGCGGGTATAAAGCATAACAACAAGGTCGATAAGCGATATTCCCGTAGCGAGCAGACATACACCTGCATTTGATTTTACTTCAATTGAATAGAATAACGAGCAGTAGCATAAAAAGCACAGAAGATATGTATAAAGTATGCCGAGAAGTGAAACAGCACGTTTTGTCCATATATTATTAAAAAACTTTTTCATTAAAATCCTCCCGAAAATTAGAAGATATCATTTCGTACACCTGCGTGTACGGTATCAATATATATTATACCATTTTTAAATCGTTGATACAAGAGTTTTTTTAAATTTTATTTACTTATTGAAATAAATAATGTATAATATATTGGTAAGAATTTTCAGGGTGGTAAGATAATGAAAAGAAAACTTAATATAAGACAAATAATTTTTGCGGTACTTTCTGTTTTATGTATGACAGTAATATTTATATTTTCGGCTGATAACGCTGAGGATTCAAGCGAAAAAAGCGGCAGGATAGTTAAAGCTGTTGTAAAAATATTTGTAAGTGATTTTGATGAAATGGATAATGAAAAACAGGAAGAAATATTAGGAAACGTATCATTTTTCGTCAGAAAAGCGGCACATTTTTCAATATTTATGACGCTTGGGTTCTGTGTATCGGGAATATTCGGAAAAATAAAGCTTCTATCACGGAACACTCCGATAACACTTTTATTCTGCTTTCTGTATGCTTGCTCAGACGAATTTCATCAGTCATTCAGCCCCGGAAGAGCTCCTCAGGTAAGGGATGTTCTCATAGATACAAGCGGAGCATTGACGGGAATTATTGCATTTTCGCTGATATATGCGATAATTATACACCGCAAACGCAGAAAGAGTATCAGCACATAACAATATCCGCAAATTCTGCTCTGATTGAATTTGCAAGTGCGGCAGGGGATAGATGAATCTGAGTGCCTATTCTTCCGCCGCTTATATAGAATAATTCAAGCTCTTTTGCAGAGCTGTGGATAATGGTTTTGAACTGTTTTTTCATACCGATTGGAGTACAGCCGCCTCTTACATAGCCTGTAACAGCTGTAATATCCTTAACGGGGATAAGCTCAACAGATTTTTCGCCTACGCTTTTAGCGGCGGCTTTCATATCAAGCTCATCGGCAACAGGGATAAGAAAGCAGTAATATGTACCGCTTTTTCCCTTTGCAACGAGAGTTTTGAATGTTTCTTCTTTAGGCTGATTTAGTTTTTCAGCAACTGTGATACCATCGATAAATTCATCACATTCATAAATCTGAATTTCATAAGCTATTTTGCTTTTATCAAGAAAACGAATAGCGTTTGTTTTAACTTCTTTAGCCATAAATACCTCCGTTTTTTTATTTTCATTATATCATTAAAAATCTGTAATTTCAAGTTGACAAATACATAAAATGGTAGTATAATTGATTATAATATAATTGTTAGAAAATATATTATATGGGGGTAATTATGAGAATTGTATTTAAGGTATGGAACATACTGCTGCTTATTTTTACGGTTATTTCAGCAATTTCAATTATAAGCGCTATTCTGGGTATCGGTGAAGCGGCAAGCAAGGTTGACGGGTCTGAAAAGGCGATAGGCGGACTTGCGCTTGTGGTCGGCGTAATCGGACTTATACCTGTATTTTTAGTAATATTTATGGCAAGAGCAGGTCTTAAGGAAGATTATGATTATGCCGCAAAGCTCGCTACAGTTGCGTTGTTTCTTGATGTAATCGGAGTAATCCTTGCAGATGACAAAACAACGGGAATAGTTAATGTTATATTGATGGTTATATACATATACCTTGCAAAATCACTTCAAAAGAACTGGTAACGATTGTAAAAAACTAAGATATACAAGTAAAACTGAGAAGATAGCGTTTCTTCTCAGTTTTTTTATTTATATGTATTTTATTCCTGCTTTGCTTAGCTTTTTCTGAATTTTATTTGTTTTCTTTTCGGGAAGCACTGTTGCTGTTCCTTTGCGGATGATTTCGGCTTTTATTCCACGCTTTGTTGCTCCGAGTGCTGTAGCAGCTACGCAGCCATATTGGTCTAAACCGCAGAGATGAAGCACGGTGTATCCTTTTTGCTGTATAAGCTGACGTAGTTTTTTGTTGGTAAGAGCGTCACCTAAAAGCTTATCAAAACAATATTCTGAAACAATATCCAGACCGCTGTAAAGCTCAGCACCCTCTGTTCCTGCTATTGAATAGCCAAAGAGCAGACGATTGGTAGGGAGGTTCTGAATGATATGACGTATGTATATAACGTCACAACCGTTTTTGTTGTATTCGTGTATAATGTCGTTTACTGCGGATGTAAGTTCAGTAGTATTATAAGCGAATATATTTTTTCTTTTTTCATAAAGATAGTCGTTTTGCATATCGATTACAATAAGTGCTGTTTTCATTATTTCACCCCGTTCTGAATTTGTATATAATTATAACATACTCACGAATCAATGTCAATATCCTCGGTTAATCAGAAGTTTTATGTGGTTTATTACATTTCAGTACAGTATATTTTTTTATTTTGCCTAAAAATTTGCAATTAAATTGTATAATATTTCGGACAAAATAACTTGACTGTATTTTCGAAAAGTTGTATAATATTAATAATAATATCTTTAAGCAGGAGGCTTTTATGGATTATCTTGAAAACAGGGAATTATCATGGCTTAAATTCAATAAGCGTGTATTGGAAGAAGCGCTGGATAAGGATGTACCACTGCTCGACAGAGTGACATTTTCTTCAATATTTCAGAGCAATCTCGATGAATTTTTCATGGTAAGAGTAGGCTCTATTACCGATGAAGCGTCAATTGATAAGAATAAGCGTGAAAATAAAACTAATATGACCCCATCTCAACAGCTTGACGCTGTTTTTACTGCTGTAAGACGTTTACAGCCTGATGTTGAAAAAGCATATATCCAGAATATGTCAGAGCTTAAAAAATACGGCTTTGAGCATGTTTCTTTGAGAGATACAACCGAAGAAGAGAAAAAGTTCTTGGAGCTTTATTTTAAACGTGAAGTGAAACCACTTATATCGCCCGTTGTGGTGGATAAGGAGCATCCATTTCCGTTTCTGAAAAACAAAGAGCTTTACGTTGCAGTACAGCTTTACAGTAAGAAGAATGTGAAAGTAGGCATTATTCCTGTAAGACACGAGCATTTTGAAAGAATGATACCTCTTGATTCAGAGGGAAAACGCTTTGTTCTGACAGAAGAGCTTATACTTGAATATGCAGGTCTTGTTTTCAAGAATTTCAAGGTCATTGACAGAACGATAATGCGTGTAACAAGAAATGCCGATATTGATTATTCTCCGAATTGTGATGATTTCAGAGAGTTTATGGTTGAAGCTGTAAGAAAACGCAGAAAGCTTGCTCCTGTAAGACTTGAACTTTCAGGCGAATTCAGCCGTGCCGCACTTGATTATATCTGCAAAAAGCTTGAGCTTAAAAACGAGCGTGTTTTCTATTCGAGAATACCGCTTGATTTATCATATCTTTTTGAGCTTCAGGGTATGAGTGACGATAAATCACTCAGATATGAAAAACGTGAGCCGCAATGCTCTGTAAGTGTTGCTGAAAATCGTTCAATGATTTCTCAGATAAAGAGCAGAGATATACTTCTCAGCTATCCTTATGAATCGATAGAGCCGTTTATACGTCTTTTGCGTGAAGCGGCAGATGATTCTAAGGTTACATCAATTAAAATAACACTTTATCGGCTTGCACGAAACAGTAAGGTTATCGATGCATTATGCAGAGCCGCTGAAAACGGCAAGGAAGTTCTTGTAATGATTGAGCTCAGAGCAAGATTTGACGAGGAAAACAACATTGAATGGTCGAAAATGCTCCAGAATGCAGGCTGTAATGTAATTTACGGTCCAAAGGGGTATAAGGCTCATTCAAAGCTTCTGCTTATAACAAGAAAAACTGATTCAGGCTTTGAATACATTACTCAGGTAGGCACAGGAAACTATAATGAAAAAACAGCAACACTCTATACAGACCTTACACTTATGACAGCTGACGCTGAAATTGCAGAGGATGCTGAAAATGTATTCTACGGACTTACAACGGGAACATTTGTTGAAAATACAAATAAGCTTCTTGTAGCTCCGCTTTGCTTGCAGAATAAGATAATTGAAATGATAGATGATGAAATCACAGCCGCAAAAAACGGCGAAGAAGCATATATCGGCGTAAAAATCAATTCTCTTACCGATAAGCAGATTATAGACAAGCTTGTTGAGGCTTCTTGTGCAGGCGTTAAAATAGAGCTTGTTGTAAGAGGTATATGCTGTCTTGTTGCGGGTGTAAAGGGGTATACCGAAAATGTGACAGTAAAAAGCATAGTAGGGCGTTTCCTCGAACACAGCAGAATTTATATTTTCGGAACTTCACAGCGACAGAAAATATATATAAGCTCGGCTGACTTTATGACAAGAAATACCATTAAGCGTGTAGAAGTAGCCGCACCTGTTCTGAGTGATAAGCTTAAAAAGCGCATCTGCAATATGTTTGAAGTGCTTATGGCTGATAATGTCAAAGCTCGCATTATGGGTAAAAACGGCAGGTATTCAAAGAAAAAGGATGATGTTTGCGAACCTCTTAATGCTCAGGAATATTTCTATGATGAAGCATATAAAAATGCAAGGGCAAAAGCTGAACGCAAGGTGAAAAATGCCGCAAGGAAGAAGAAAAGCACACCTAAGACGAAAAAAGTCAAAAAATAAGGAAAAATAGTATTTTTTGCTTGCAACTTTTAAATATATGTGATATAATAAATAATATTACATTTCAAATTTGCTTTTATAAAATTCAGAGATTATGAGCAATATCAATAGAGGGATAATTAATGATAGGATTTTATAATTATACCGTAATTCTGACTTATATGAGTCTTGCTTCTTCAATGCTCGGTATATATTTTGCACTTGGAATTGATGGAGTAGGTCCGACTCCTCGTTATGCTATAATATGCCTTATGATTTCAGGGCTTTTCGATATGTTCGACGGCAAAATTGCCAGAACAAGAAAACGCACGGATGATGAAAAGAATTTCGGTATCCAGATAGATTCTCTTTGTGACCTTGTATGCTTCGGTGTGCTTCCATCTGTTATCGGATATGAGGTAGGAATGCGTCATGCAGGTGATATGATAATTCTTGCGTTATTTCCGCTTTGTGCAGTTATACGTCTTGCGTATTTCAATGTTACAGAAGAATCAAGGCAGAAGAAAACATCTGAAACAAGAAAAGAATATGAGGGCTTGCCTGTAACGAGTGTAGCACTTATTCTTCCATTGCTTTACAGCTTTAAAAATGAGATAGGCGTTGAGAATTTTTCAACTGTTTATGGCGTTTTTATGATTATCATAGCTATTGCGTTTATTACACGCTTTAAAATGAAAAAACCGGGAATGAAAGCAATGCTCGGATTTATCGGTATCGGTGTGTTAGAGCTTGCGTGGCTTCTTTATAATACAAGAAGATAATTTTACATAATTTAAACGGCGGACTTATTGAAATGTCCGCCGCTGTTTTATATTATAGATTGCTGTAGAATGATGAAAATTCAAAAAATGTCATAATTATAAATAATATCCTGAAAAATTTCCACGAATTGATTTCAGGCACGCCGATATTACCTGCCGAAGTTGCTTTTTTAGGATTTTTTATGTAATACAGTTCGATTTCATCCGGCCATGTTACGATTTCATAACATAGCTTTGATTTGTATTTTTTTCCTTTGTATTCATATTCGTATGTTGCAACACGAAGAACTATATAGTCATCATTGCGTGCAGGGTCGCTTCTTATTATGCGTTTTGTTTTTACAAGCTTCCCTGTGAAAACGTGACCTTTATCTATTGCTATCTGCTTTAAATCATTACGGCTTTTCTTTATGGCAAGAAGTAATCGCTTGAACATATAATAAAAAAGTGTCGCAAATAACGAAACAGGGAGTGCAACGCATATAATTCTTATGATAAAACGTATGTAATGGTCAGGCATAACAATCCTCCTTTTAATTTGGTTTGAAAATACACAAATCCGCTTCTGATTTTCAGAAGCGGATTTATTTATCTGAGATTATTTGCCGTAGTATGCGTTGAGATACATTTCCTTGATTTCGCTCATGAGTGGATAGCGTGGGTTAGCACCTGTACACTGGTCGTCAAATGCCTGTTCAACCATATCATCGAGAGTTTCGAGGAATTTCTTTTCGTCGATATCGTAATCCTTGATTGATTTCTTGATACCAACCTTTTCTTTAAGCTCATCAATCTTATCGAGGAACTTATTGAATGTATCCATATCGTTTTTGCCGCTTACACCGATGAAGTTTGCACACTCAACATATCTTTCAAGAGCCTGTGGATACTGATACTGTGAGAATGTACCCATTTTTTTCGGAGCAGCTGCAATGTTGAACTTCATAACCTCGTTTATGAGAAGTGCGTTTGCAATTCCGTGTGGGAGGTGGTGGAAAGCGCCAAGCTTATGAGCCATAGAATGACAAACACCGAGGAAAGCGTTAGCGAATGCCATACCTGCCATTGTTGAAGCGTTAGCCATTTTTTCTCTTGCGATAGGGTCATTTGCACCGTTTTCGTAAGCGTCAGGGAGATATCTGAAGATATTCTTGAGAGCCTTGAGTGCAAGACCGTCTGTATATTCAGTAGCCATAACAGAAGCATAAGCTTCAAGAGCGTGAGTCATAGCATCAATACCTGAAGCAGATGTAAGTCCCTTTGGCTGATTCATCATAAGGTCTGTATCGATAATAGCTATATTAGGGAGAAGTTCGTAATCTGCGAGAGGATACTTAGTACCTGTCTTTTCGTCTGTAATAACAGCGAAAGGAGTAACTTCTGAGCCTGTACCGGAAGATGTAGGAACAGCAATAAATGTTGCCTTTTCACCCATCTTAGGGAATGTGTAAATTCTCTTTCTGATATCGATAAAACGCATAGCCATATCCATGAAGTCAGCTTCAGGATGCTCATAAAGAACCCACATAATCTTAGCTGCGTCCATCGCAGAACCGCCGCCGACAGCAATAATGCAGTCAGGCTCGAATGCTGTCATAGCCTTTGCACCTTCCTTAGCGGAAGCAAGTGTCGGGTCAGGCTCTACATCGAAGAATGTAGCATGCTTGATGCCCATTTCGTCAAGCTTATCTGTAATGCACTTTGTATAATTATTCTGATAGAGGAACTGGTCTGTAACGATGAATGCCTTTTTCTTGTTCATAACATTCTTCAATTCATCGAGAGCAACAGGCAGACAGCCCTTCTTGAAATAAACCTTCTGAGGTGTTCTGAACCAAAGCATATTTTCTCTCCTCTCAGCAACTGTCTTAATGTTAAGAAGGTGCTTGATACCGACATTTTCTGAAACTGAGTTACCGCCCCATGAGCCACAGCCAAGTGTGAGTGAAGGAGCAAGATTGAAGTTATAGAGATCGCCGATACCACCGTGTGAAGAAGGTGTATTAACGAGAATACGGCATGTTTTCATTGTTTCAGCAAAAAGCTCAATCTTTTCTCTTTCAGTTACAGCGTTGATGTAGAGAGAAGATGTGTGACCGAAACCACCGTCCTGAACGAGTCTGTCAGCCTTTTCGATAGCGTCATTGAAGTTTTCAGCCTTGTACATAGCAAGAACAGGTGAAAGCTTTTCGTGAGCGAATTCTTCGCTGATGTCAACGGAAGTAACTTCACCGATGAGGATTTTTGTGTTTTCAGGAACCTTAACGCCTGAAAGCTCAGCGATTTTTTCAGCTGTCTGACCAACGATTTTAGCGTTGAGAGCACCGTTTATAATAATTGTCTTTCTTACCTTTTCGATTTCCTTTTCTTTAAGGAAATAACAGCCTCTGTATTCAAATTCCTTTTTAACCTTATCGTAGATTTTCTTATCAACGATAACTGACTGCTCAGAAGCGCATATCATACCGTTATCAAATGTTTTTGAGTGGATAACAGAGTTTACTGCAAGAAGAATATCACATGATTTATCAAAGATAGCAGGAGTATTACCTGCACCTACACCGAGAGCAGGCTTGCCGCTTGAATATGCGGATTTAACCATTCCCGGACCACCTGTTGCGAGGATTATATCAGATTCCTTCATAACAGTATTTGTGAGTTCAAGGCTTGGTACATCAATCCATGCAATGATGTTCTTAGGAGCACCTGCCGCAACAGCAGCATCAAGAACGATTTTAGCAGCTTCAATTGTTGATTTCTTAGCTCTTGGGTGTGGGGAAATAATTATAGCATTTCTTGTTTTAAGAGCAATGAGAGTTTTGAAGATAGCAGTAGAAGTAGGGTTTGTAGTAGGAATTACCGCAGCAATAACACCGATAGGCTCAGCAATTTTCATAGTACCGTAAGCTGAGTCTGTTTCGATTATGCCACAGGTTTTAGCGTCTTTATAAGCATTATAGATGTATTCGGAAGCGTAATTGTTTTTGATAACCTTATCCTCAACAACGCCCATGCCTGTTTCTTCAACAGCCATTTTAGCGAGTGGGATTCTTGCTTTATTAGCAGCAATAGCAGCTGCCTTAAAAATAGCGTCAACCTTTTCCTGAGTAAATTCGGCGAATTCAGCCTGAGCGGCTCTTACCTCTTTGAATTTTGCTTCAAGAGCTTCAACAGTATCGACCAAGCCGTTGTTTTTTAACTTTTCGTCTTTCATAAATATACTCTCCATTCAAAAAATACATAATAATATTATATGCGAAAAAGCATATGATGGATTTAGGATGTATAATCAAGGATAATCGCTGTTTATATATAATCCCATCATATTATTATTATACAACTTTGTTATTTTTTTGTCAATCACTTTGATTGACTATTATTACATTTATGGTTATATTTTTTTGTTATTCCTGCACAAAAATATAAGTTTATATTTGTAACTATCTAAGTGCGTTAAAAATGATATGAAATAATTATATGTAATTGCGGTAATAATATACTGAGGTGATTTTTATAAATACATTTCAAAAAAGAATATCCGCTTTTTCAATATTATTTGTTTTTATTTTTGCAATTATTATTCTCAGATACTGGTATATTGCAACTGAATCGGAATATGGAAAACTGGCTGATGAATACGGAAAATATGAAGTAAAGGTTGAATCGGGTGAGGGATATATCTATGATAGAAATTTTATTCCTCTTGTAAATGAAACTGAAAAATACATCACTGTAACCGCGAATACGGAAAATACAGATAATCTCTCGGAAAACGCAGAAAACTATGAAGAATACTGCAAGCTTTGCAGTACAGGAAAGCCGTTCGCATTTGAAAGCAAAAACAAAACAGAGGATAATGTCTATACCACAACATTTGAAATCCCCGAAAGATACAATGAAAATCAGATTGCACAGCATCTTATCGGCTATACTTCAAATGGAGAGGGAGTATCTGGGCTTGAATACGCTTATGACAGAATTCTGAGAAACAATGAGCCGCAAAACAGCGTTATATATAACTGTGACGGTTTCGGACAGGTTATGCTCGGAGAGGGAAAAACAGTCAGACGTGAAGAAAATCAGAAATACGGGGTAGTTACGACGATTGATTATGATATACAGAAAATATGCGAAAAAGCAGGCGAGGACATAGAAAAGGGCGCAATAATAGTAACAGAAGTTAAAACAGGGGATATACTTGCAATGGCAAGCTTTCCTGAATATTCCATTGAAAACCTCGGAGCGTGTATTGAAGATGAAAGAAGTCCGCTTATAAACCGTTGCTTTTATTCTTATAGCATTGGTTCTGTATTCAAGCTTGTGACGGCTTGCGAAGCGATAAAATCGGGATATGCAGATTTCACATACAACTGCGTTGGCTCTGTTGACGTTTTCGGAAAGAATTTCAGATGTCACGACCATAGCGGCCACGGAGAGCAGGATATAATTGAAGCAATGACAAATTCCTGCAACACATATTTTATAGAGCTGAGCAAAAAGCTTGATGTAGAAAGCTTCAGAGATACGGCTTTTTCGCTCGGCTTCGGCAGAGAGATACAGCTTTTTGCGGGAGGTATTGCTTCAACGGGTGTTCTTCCGACTGTCAAGGAGCTTTCTGTGCCTGCCGAGCTTGCAAATTTCTCGTTCGGTCAGGGCAAGCTTTCAGCAACTCCGCTTCATATAAGCCAGCTTACCTGTGCGATTGCGAATAATGGGAAAATGCCTGTTCTGCGAGTTATAAAAGGGCTTACATCTGACGGTAAAACTGTCGGAAATGAGAAAAAGCCTCAGCTTGTCTATGCGATGGAGGAGGAAACGGCGGAAATGCTCCGTACATTAATGGCGGCGGCAGTAAATAATAATGAAAACTCAAATGCAAGGCCATATAACGTAATGGCGGCAGGAAAGACCTCAACCGCACAGACGGGGCGATTTGACGAAAACGGCAATGAGCTGTATAATGCGTGGATAACAGGTTATTTTCCCGTTTACGAGCCTGAATATGCTGTAACTGTTCTGATTGAGGACGGTGGCTACGGTAACGATTCATCAGCTCCCGTATTCAGAGAAATAATCGAAAAAATACAGAAAATTAAGAAAAGTGATTGACATTTTCTGTTTTTTTGTTATAATATAAAGGTAATATGACGTTGACGGAACTGACTGCGTATTCGTATATCATAACAGAGAGAAAGCGTTTGGTGAAAGCTTTCTGATATACAGGCAGGTGCTACTCCTGAGTTACACTGTGAAAATGGTGCGTATTATCTGCGTTAAGGATTTATGAGGAAAATGCTGTGCATTTTCGAATTTGGGTGGTACCACGAAAGCTTCGTCCCATTTTGGCGGCGGGGCTTTTTTTAATTCATGTCAATGACGATAATTATTTGCCGATAAGGCGGAATGGAGATTTTAAAATGAAGTGGACAGGTTTAAACGAGCTTCGTGAAAAGTATCTTGCTTTTTTTGAAAGCAAAAATCATACAAGAATGGCAAGTGCCTCACTTGTACCTCAGGGAGATAAGAGCCTTCTTCTTATCAACTCAGGTATGGCACCGCTTAAAAAATTCTTTCTCGGACAGGCAGTGCCTCCGAATGTAAGAGTTACAACTTGTCAGAAATGTATAAGAACTCCCGATATCGAGCGTGTAGGTAAGACAGCACGTCACGGTACATATTTTGAAATGCTCGGAAACTTCTCGTTCGGCGATTACTTCAAGGCAGAAGCAATTGAATGGGCATGGGAATTCCTCACAAAAGAGCTTGAAATCCCTGCTGATAAGCTCTGGATTACAATTTTCGAGAGCGATGATGAAGCTGAGCAGATCTGGATGAACAACATCGGTATTCCAAAGGAAAGAATCATACGTCTTGGAAAGGCTGACAATTTCTGGGAACATGGTTCAGGTCCATGCGGTCCTTGCTCAGAAATTCACTTTGACAGAGGCGAAAGCTACGGTCCGTTTGAAAGCTTTGAACAGGCAAGCGACTGCGACAGAGTAATTGAAATCTGGAATCTCGTATTCAGCCAGTTCGACAGCGACGGAAACGGCAATTATGCTGAAATGGCAAGCAAGAATATCGATACAGGTATGGGACTTGAAAGACTTGCTTGTGCAATGCAGGGTGTAGATAATCTCTTTGAGGTTGATACAGTTCAGAATATTATGAAGCATATCTGTAAAATTGCAGGCGTTGAATACAAGAACGATGAAAAGACAGACGTTTCTCTCAGAGTTATCACAGACCACATCAGAAGCACTACATTTATGGTAGGCGATGGTGTTATGCCTTCAAACGAGGGCAGAGGCTATGTTCTCAGACGTCTTTTAAGACGTGCTTCACGTCACGGCAGAATGCTGGGAATTACAAAGCCATTCCTTTGCGATGTATGCGAAACAGTAATCAGCGAGAATGAAAATGCATATCCTGAGCTTGCTGAAAAGAGAGATTACATCAAGAAGATTATTTCAGTTGAAGAAGAAGCTTTTGCAAAGACAGTTGATAAGGGTACAGAGCTTCTCAACAGCTTTATTGAAAAGCTTAACGCAGAGGGTGGAGAAAAAATTCTCTCAGGCGAAGATACATTCAAGCTTTCAGATACATACGGCTTCCCGATTGACCTTACAATTGAAATCTGTGAGGAAAAGGGCGTTAAGGTTGATGCTGAACGTTTTGCAGAGCTTGTAAAGCAGCAGCGTGATATGGCAAGAGCTGACCATCTTGCAAAGGCAAATTCATCATGGGCTGACAACAGTATTAAAATTGATGCTGAAAAGACAGTATTCACAGGTTATACAAGCTTTGAGGAAAATGATGTCAAGGTGCTTTCAATTTTTGAAGGTGCAGAAAAGCGTGATTATATCAACGAGGGCGATAATGCTGTTATTGTACTTGATAAGACTCCTTTCTATGCTGAAAGCGGCGGACAGGTAGGCGATATCGGTAAGATTGTTACAAATGAAGCTACATTTGCGGTATCAGGCACAACAAAGACTGAGGATGGCCATTATCTCCATGTCGGAACAGTTGAAGAGGGTACACTCAGAACAGGTGATACAGCACAGGCTTCAATCTGCAAAAAGACAAGAATGGCTACAATGAAGAATCATACATCTGCTCATATTTTACAGGCTGTTTTAAGAGAAGTTCTCGGCGACCATGTTCATCAGGCAGGTCAGCTCGTAAACGGTGACAGATGCCGTTTCGACTTCTCACATTTCTCAGCTCTTACAGCAGAAGAAATTGCTGAAACAGAAAAGCGTGTAAATGAAAAAATCTTTGAAGCAATTGATGTTACAATGAGCGAAATGCCTATTGATGAAGCAAGAAAGCTTGGAGCAATGGCACTCTTCGGTGAAAAATACGGTGATATCGTAAGAGTTGTAAATATCGGAGGATATTCAATTGAATTCTGTGGCGGTACACACATTTCAAATACATCACAGATCGGTCTTTTCAAGATTGTATCAGAAAGCTCTGTTGCGGCAGGCGTAAGACGTATTGAAGCTGTTACAGGTGCAGGAGTTCTTGAACTTATAAACGGATACAAGGATACAATTACACAGTCTGCAAAGGCTCTTAAGCTTGCAAATCCTGCTGAGCTTCCTGAAAAGTGTGCTGCAATATTTGCAGAATCAAAGGAAAAGGACAGAAAGATTGAATCTCTCAATCAGCAGATTGCAAATTCACAGATGACAAATATTTTTGACAGTGCAAAAGAAATTAACGGAATCAAGGTTGTTTCTGCAATGCTCAACGGTGCAACACCTGATATGCTCCGTAAGCTCGGCGACAGCGTAAAGGATAAGGCTGAATGTGCGATTGCATTATTTGCAGGAGTTACTGACGATAAGGGAACATTCTACTGCGTATGTACTCCTGAGGCTGTTAAGAAGGGTGCAAATGCAGGCAAGATTGTTCAGAGAGTTGCGGCTATTACAGGCGGTAAGGGCGGCGGACGTCCTGATAACGCTATGGCAGGTATCGGCAAGACTTATATGGTTGACGAAGCGTTACTTGCTCTTACAAGCATAGTTGAAGATTTTGTATGATGGAGGATATAGATATGGATTGCATTTTTTGTAAAATAGCAAACGGAGAAATTCCAAGCACAAAGGTTTACGAAGACGAAACAGTATACTGCTTCAAGGATATTGCTCCGATTACACCTATACACTATCTTATAATTCCAAAGGCTCACATAAGCGGAGCTTCTGCGATTACTGCCGATAATTCGGCAGTAGTTGCTCATATATTCGAGGTTGCGGCTGAAATTGCAAAGAATGAGGGCATTTCAGACGGCTTCAGAATTATCACAAACTGCGGCGAAAATGCTGGACAGACAGTAAATCATCTTCATTTCCATCTCCTTGCAGGAGTTAAAATGGGTTGGGGAGCAGAGGCTGTAAATCCTGCCGAATAAGAGGTGGAATATGGAATATTATACACTTGAAGTTGCAGGCTTAAAGCGTGACCTTAAAATATGCCCTGTAAATGAAAAGCTTGATATTGCGGCATTTATAATGTTTTCGGATGTAGAACTTACAGTTAAATGTGCAGAGGAGCTTATTAAGAAATGTCCTGAATGTGATGTGATAATCACAGCAGAATCAAAGGGTATTCCTCTTGCCTATGAAATGGCAAGACAGCTTAATGTGCCTTATGTAGTAGCAAGAAAGTCTGTAAAGCTTTATATGAGCGATACAGTATGCGTAGAGGTAAAATCAATCACAACAGAAGCTATGCAGAAGCTTTATCTTGACGGAGAAAAGGCACAGCTTTTAAACGGTAAAAGAGTGCTTATCGTAGATGACGTTATAAGCACAGGTGAATCACTCAATGCACTTGTAAAGCTTACAGAAAGTGCCGGAGGAATTATAGCAGGTCAGGCAGCTGTACTTGCTGAGGGCGATGCTGCCGACAGAAAAGATATAATCTATCTTGAAAAGCTGCCGTTGTTTTTTAAATAAGGAATAAATATTATGAAGCGAAAAATGATTTGTGCGTCGATGTTTTATATGCTGGGTCTGTTTTTCGCTTCCTTTTTTACAGATTGGCTTGTAACAGCAATTTTGGTTATTATATCTGTAATTGCAGGCATTGCGGCAAAAAGAAAGGAAATTCTGCTTGCCGTATTTTCGTTTATTATCGGTTTCGGATTTTTTTCATATTACAGCAGAAATATATATGAAGAAGTTATAGATTACGCAGGTAAAGAAGTCAGCTTCCGTGGAAGAATTGAACGTATCGATGTTTATGAAAATGCAAGGGCAGGCTTTATTCTCAGCGGAGAAATAAACTCTGAGCAGAAAGCAAGAATAGTTTTTTATTGGGAGGATTATTCCTGTAATATCGGTGATGAAATCGAATTCGTCGGAGTGGTGAATGAAATTGAAAGCGATTATCTTTTTGACGCAGAAAGCTATTATAAATCGCAGAAAATATTTCTGAAAGCAAATGCAGGGAAGAATATAAAGCTTATAAAGCACAGCGGCTTCAACATAAGGCAAGCGTTATATTCATACCGAAGCAGTATGATTTCCGATTTCAACCGAAAGCTTGGTGCAAAAGAGGGTGCATTTCTTTCGGGGATGATTTTCGGGGAGAAGAATACTCTTGAATATACCGAGAAAAATGCTCTTTACCGAAGCGGAATAGGTCATGTAATGGCTGTATCGGGGCTTCATACGGTGCTTGTTGCGGCAATTGTAATGTATATACTCAAAAAGCTTAAACTCAACAGATACACAAGTTTTGCTATACTTGCGGCAGTTATGCTTGCGATGATAGTTACAGTAAATTTTACTGTTTCTGTAATAAGAGCAGTAATTATGATACTTATAGTTTATTCAGCAAGGCTGTTTCTGAGAGAAAGCGATACATTCAATTCACTTTCGATTGCAATGCTTATTATTGCGATTGAAAATCCGTTTGTAATTTACAGTTCGGGATTCTGGCTTTCGGTATGCGGAACATTCGGAATAGGTGTTGCCGCACCTTATTTCTGTAAGGAAATCAAAAATAAGGCTGTTAAAAGCTTTGTTTCGACCTTGTGCGCAAGTGTAGCTGTAATGCTTCCCTCACTTTATTATTTTGGCGGAATATCGGCTGTATCTGTTTTATCGAATATGATAATCATACCGCTTTGTATGCCTGTAATAGCGGTAGGAGTGATATATGTTCTCAGCGGAGGGTTTATTTCTCTGCTTTATCCCGTAAAATATATAATTAGGTTTATAATTGCTTTATCTGATTTTATCGGCAGTTTCGGATTTTCATATATGTCGTGCGACAAAAAGCTTATTCCCGTAATTGCGGCGGTAATGGCATTTATATTTATTGTGAAAATCGTTACTCAAAGAAGAAAAATAACTGCGGCGGTAACAGCTTCTGGGATAGTATTTTTTCTGATTTTATCCGTTTTTTCTCTGGAATATGACAGCAGAAAATTCACGGTTGCCGTACTTGGCAATAATGAAAATGCGGCAGTATGTATAACAAAAAACGATAAAGCAATTGTTATAGATTTAAGCGGAAACGCAAAAACATCACGATATGTGGAGAAATATCTTAATCAGCGTGGGATAAATGCAATAAACTCGCTTTATCTTACGAAAAATCAGAACAGTCAGCTTTCAGCGTATTCGGGAAATATAACTGCCGAAACCGAAAAGCTTTATTTAAGCGGAGAGCTTGCATTTTCAGATAATATGGGAAACATAAAAACAGAAAAAGACTTTTATTCTGACGGATTGTTTGAATCTGACTGCTTTGATTATAAAATCACATATAAGGATGGATTAATTGAAATAAAAAGCGGAGAAAGATGTATCACAATTGCCGAAAGCGGAAATAGTATGCCGCAGAATTCAGATGTGACGATTTACTATGGCAGAATTTCAAAAAATGATATTATTGATGCAAACGGAATATATCTTGATGAAACGGAAAACGCACTAATAAGCGGATTAAATAATTTCACATTAACGGAGAAATCGGGGAATTTCATAATCAGGAGGCTATGATGGCTGTTAAGGATGTAAAAGAGGTAAGCGCGCAGATAAAAAAAGGCGAATTTCAGAATCTTTATTATTTTTACGGAAGAAATGTAAGCGGAGTTGAAAATCTTACAAGACTGCTCATTAAGCAGACTGTCGGCGGTATGGAGGAATTTGCACTCACTAAAATAAACGGCAAGGAGATTAACATTCCTGCACTGCGTGATACAATGGAAATGCTTCCGATGATGTGTGAATATAACTGTATTCTCATTAACGATTACAATTGTGATGAAATCCGTGAGGATACAACAAAACAGCTCATCGAAGCATTAAAGGAAATTCCCTCACAGACGATTATTGTTTTCAATGTAACGGGATTTGACGTTAAAGACGGAAAAAAAGTTCCCACAGCAAAGAATAAAAAGCTTATTGATTTTGTTTCAAAAAACGGTATTGTGTGTGAGCAGGAGCTTAAAACTCCTGCAGAGCTTGCAAAATCTGTTTTAGCCTCAGTGCAGAAGCGCGGATGTGAAATCTCGATTGGTACAGCTCAGCAGCTTGCGGAAATGTGCCTTTCAAATCCGCTTATGATAAGCAATGAGATAGATAAGCTATGTGCTTATGCAAACGGTTCAACCATAACAAATGAAATGCTTGAACTTATGGTTGCACAGCAGACGGATACGACTGTTTATTCTCTTGCAAATGCAATTGCGGCATTCAATAAGCAGGCGGCGTTCAGAGCACTTGATGACCTTATGGCACAGCGTGTCAACAGGGGAGTTATCATTGCAACAATTTCAAATACGTTCATAGACCTTTACAGAGCTTCTGCGGCTAAGGCAAGCGGAAGAACTATCGGAAATATGATGAGTGATTTCGGATATACAAGGGATTTCGTTGTCAAAAATGCTTTCAGGGACTGCTCTAAGATGTCACAGAAAAAACTCAGGGGCTGTATACAGATTCTGCGTGATACGGCAGTAATGCTCAATTCAACAGGAGCAGATGAAAGAGTTGCTCTTGAACAGGCAATAGCAAAAATGCTTGTGCTGAAATAGGAGAATATTATGATAAAAATTAAGCAGGCAATAATAGTTGAGGGGAAATATGATAAAATAAAGCTTTCATCTATTCTTGATGCGGTAATAATTACGACAAACGGCTATGGGATTTTCAAGGATAAGGAAAAGCTTTCGCTTATACGCTATTATGCCGAAAAAACAGGGATAATTATTCTTACCGATTCAGACAGTTCGGGCTTTAAGATAAGAGGATATCTGAAAGGTGCGATACCTAAGGGAAGCATAAAGCACGTTTATATTCCCGATATATTCGGAAAAGAAAAACGTAAGGAAAAGCCTTCGGCTGAGGGAAAGCTCGGAGTTGAGGGAATAAAAGCCGAAATTATCCTCGAAGCTTTCAGAAAAGCAGGAATATCGGCAGATGAAAGCACAAATGAGCCTGATATAACAAGTATAGTTTTTTATGAAACAGGCTTAAGCGGAGGAGCAAACAGCAGTCTGCTCCGCAAAAAGCTTCAGAAAAGGCTCGGACTTCCTGAGCTTATGTCGTCATCGGCACTTATGGAGGTGCTCAATACAATGATGAATGCTTCAGAGCTTGCCGAAACAGTTTCGCAGATTAAGGAGGAAGCAGATGGAATTTAGCAGTATGCTTTTTGTCTTTGCTGTTCTTCCGATTGTGATGACAATATATTATATTATCCCGAAAAAATATAGCGATAAGGCTTTGTTTGCAATAAGTCTGATGTATATGTTTACATTCGGATTAAAGGCTATGATAGCTGTTGCGGCGTTTATGACGATAAATTATGGCATTTACAGGCTGATTGAAAAGGTAAAGCATAAAAAATGGCTGGGAATAGGATTGTTCTCGGCAGATTTTGTGATTAATATTGTTTTTGCGTTAATAACAAGACAAACGCTTTTTGGAAATACAGATGTTCTCGGCAGTTTCAGCAGTCAGCTTACTTTTATCGGAACGATAATTCTTGCAATGTCGGCAATAGGTGCGGCTGACGAAGCAAGATGCGGCGAAAGCATAGAAAAAAATTTTATAAAATACGGACTTTATATCATATATTTTCCGAAGTTTATAGCAGGTCCGTATATAAGCTGTAAGGATTTTATGCAAAGACTGTCTGCTTCGGAAAAAAAGCTTGAAGTATTCGGCGAAGGGTGCAGTACCTTTGTAAAGGGACTTTCAAAAAAGGTAGTCATTGCTGACAGTATATATTCATTATGGTATTCTGTGAGTATGCTTGACCCCGATTCAATCTCGGTGCTTACATCATGGCTTTCAGTATTGGCATTCGGGCTGAGCCTTTATTTTACATTGCTTGGAATTACCGATATGGCAAGAGGAATTTCGATGATGTTCGGGATAAATCTTGAAAAAAGCTTCAGATATCCGATATTCAGCATGGGAATGAATGAATTTGCGTCGCATTGGCATATAAGCATTGTAGAATGGCTGAAAAGCTACATTTATAAGCCGACAGAGCATTTATTTGATAACAGACTTATAAATATCATGAAGGCTGTACTTTTATGGTGCTGTGTGGGCGTGATTTATGATTATTCGCTTAATAAGCTTATCTGGGGACTTATTATAGCGTTATCGCTCATGCTTGAAAAGCTTCTCAGCAAGCGTTATTACGGAAAGCTTCCTGCGTTTTTATTCAGCTTTGTGGCAACGAATATCGGCTGGATTTTCTTTATGGAAAACAGCCCTGTAAGCTCACTTAAATTTATAAAGGCAGTAACAGGCGGAACGGGAAATATCGTTGATATTACGGGAGTATATTTACTTCGCTCCTATGCGCTTATATTGCTTATAGGAATTTACTTTTCAACTGACCTTTTCAAGAATCTCATAGAGCGTTCAAGAGGAAGAAAATACATTGAAACAGCCGTAGGCATATTATCTCCGTTTGTGATAGTGCTTCTTCTTGCGGCATCGACAGTTTTTATGATAAACAAGGCGGCTTAAAGATAAGGAGGCGGAGCAGAAATTGATTAATCTCAGTAAAAAAATAAGCGGAATATTTGTAGCTGTATTTGTAATTGGATTTTTTGTGTTTACTCTTGTGAGAGAAAAAGGGATAATATCATTTCACGAGAATAAAGTTCTTGCAACACCGCCTGAAATCTCACATATAACAGAAAAAGAGTATTTTGATAAGCTTGAAAACTGTTTTTCCGATCATTTTGCATTCAGAAGCAGGCTTATGACGCTTAATGCACAGATATCTCCATACATGGGCGAATCAATAATAAACGGAGTATATGTTTCGGGAAATTCACTTCTTAATGCGAAAAAAAGAGATAATATTACTGAATGGAAAAGTGCTGACACTATAAATAAATACGCTCAGCAGTCAAAAGGTTCGGTATATGTAATGGCTGTACCGGCATCTGATGGTATATATACCGAAAAATTACCTGAATATCTGAGAGGGTATACTCAGAAAATGCAGATTGACAGCTTTTATTCTTCACTTGATACAGGAATAAAAAAGATTGATGCCTATAATACGCTGAAAATGCTCAGCGATAATTATATCTATTACAGAAATGATACAAAATGGACATCATACGGAGCTTTCTGTGTGTATCGTACCGCAATACAGAAACTCGGCTTTTTACCTGTTACCTATGATAAATACAAAATAGAGCATGCGGGAGTTGATTTCAGAGGAAATCTCTATAACAAAACTCTATATACCGATACAAAAGCCGATATGATAGATGCATATATCTGCATAAACGGCAAAAATATCACAGAAATAACAGCATATGATGAAAATCTGAATGAGAAAAAGGCTGATTTATATAACAAGGAATATTTACAGACAAATAATCCGTATAAATTCTATCTCGGCGGTGAGGATGTTCTTAAAATAAAGACTGATGCTGCAAATGATAAAAAGCTTCTTGTAATCAAAGATGAATATGCCGATTGCTTTATACCGTTTCTTACTCAGCATTACAGCGAAATAGCGGTAATATCAGGCAAATGCCGACTCAGCGATTATTCCGGTATAATTAATCCCGATGAATATGCACAGACATTTTTCCTGTTTGGTGCTGATAATCTTACAGATAAAAATTGCATAGCTTCATAAGGACAGCGAAGGCTGTTCTTGCAGTTAGTAGAAAAAGCCATATATCAAGGGGATGCCGAGGGCGGCATCCCCTACAATTTGCTGTTTTATCTGTTCTGTGTAGGGGCGGATAGTATCTGCCCGCTTAAAGTTTTTTAACAATCTCTAAGGACAGCTTAAGGCTGTCCTTACTTTTTAAGAAACGATGGTAATCTGACAATTCTTGTAATAATGATTTATAATATCCTGCCAGCTTTTGCCCTCTTGTGCCATTGAATTTGCTCCATATTGGCTCATTCCGACTCCATGACCATAGCCTTTGGTTGAGATTATTATTTCCGTGTCGGTATATTTTATCTCAAATGATGCTGAGCGAAGTGAAAGTGTTGTGCGGATTTCATCGCCGCTTAATGTAAGATTGCCTGCTTTCAGTGAAAGTACAGTACCTGCCTCGGATACTTTTACAATTTCAAGCCATTTTCTGAAATCATCTCCGAGCTGAATATCGGGGAATGAAGCTGTAAGCTTTTGTTTCAGTATATCGGGAGGGAACTTTGCTTCTTCAAAATATTTCGGAGCAGATGTATCAAAGCTGCTGTCAACCGAAACAAGATAATCAACAGGGCTTCCCCATGCGTTTTCAGCACTTTCTGTTTTTCCTGCTGACATTGAATGAAAAGCGGAAACAATAGGCTCATTTTCGTATGTAATTATGTATTGACTTACATCTTTTACTGCGTCTGATATTTTTGAATAATACAAATCAAAATTATCGCCATAATACTGTTTTGCCTGATTTAATGTGAAGTATCCCTGATATTTTGAAGTATCATTTGAAAAATCGGCGCCGCAAAGCTCAGGAGTAGGATTTTCTTTTTCTCTTTTCACCTGTCTTTCCGCATAGGTATGAGCCGCAACCGCCTGCGCCTTGAGCGCTTCGGTTTCAAATGTAGCAGGCATTTCCGCGCATACTGCACCGATTATGTAATCAAGCTTGTCTACTTCAAGGATTTTACCCGTTGAGATGTCAAGCACTTTATATTTGCCGTCTGCATTCTGTGTGATTTCAGCCTTTTCGGCAGTTTCGGGCGTTTTTTCTTCTTTTGCGGCAATGGGGATTTCTTTTGCTGATTTGCCTGATATAGCCGCAGGAATTGCAGGCAGTCCGAGAGTAAGGAATGAAAATGTGATGATAAAAGTCAGAGTTTTTTTCATAAAGTCCTCCATAAACGAAATTTCGCGAAACAGGTGTCGTGTCGTTGACAATTAAGTAAAAATGTAGTATAATGTAATATGAATAATTTTAGGAGTGTGAATGTGGATGAGAGAAAATTTCTCAAGTGCCGATATTAAAAATTTATGCAATGAGGTAGCGAATAATTCCGTTATCGATCAGAAACTTTATGAGAAATTTCACGTTAAAAGAGGTTTAAGAAGAAGTGACGGCACAGGTGTTATTGCAGGTATTACAAATATATGCAATGTACACGGCTATATTGTAAATGAGGGTGAAGTTGAAGCTATCCCGGGTGAACTTATTTACAGAGGCTATAACATAAACGATATCGTTGCAAATGTTGAACAGGAAGACCGTTTCGGTTATGAAGAAACTGTATTTCTTCTCCTTTTCGGACATCTTCCGACAACTCAGGAACTTGAATTGTTCAATACATATATTGCACATAACCGTGAGCTTCCTGATGGATTTGTTGAGGATATGATTTTAAAGGCTCCTTCAAAGAATATCATGAACAAGCTTGCACGTTCCGTACTTGCTTTATATTCATATGATGATGAGGTTGAGGGCAGCGGAATTGAGAATGAAATGCGTATTGCACTCAGTCTTATTGCAAAAATGCCTGTTATTATGTCATGTGCGTATCAGGTGAAAAAGCGTCATTACGACAATGCAAGTCTTATTATGCACCCTGTAAGATATGAGGAAAATACAGCTCAGACAATACTCTCACTCCTCAGAACAGACAGACAGTATACAAAGGAAGAAGCACAGCTTCTTGATATACTTCTTATGCTTCAGGCAGAGCATGGCGGCGGTAACAACTCAACATTCACATGCCGTGTGCTTACTTCATCAGGAACAGATGCATATTCAGCGTATGCGGGAGCAATCGGCTCACTTAAGGGACATCGTCACGGCGGTGCAAACATAAAGGTAATGCAGATGCTCGATAACTTCAAGGCTAACATAAAGAACTGGGCTGATGAGGGCGAGGTTGCCGACTATATGAGAAAGGTAATCCGCAAGGAAGCAAATGACGGCTCAGGACTTATTTATGGTATGGGTCACGCTGTTTATACTATTTCAGACCCAAGAGCTATAATTCTTAAAAAGCACGCATTTGAACTTGCTAAGGGCAGAGAAATCGAAGCAGAATTCAAGCTTCTTGATACAGTTGAAAGACTTACTCCTGAAATCTTCAAGGAAGTTAAGGGAAGCGGAAAGACAATGTGCGCAAATGTTGATATGTATTCAGGACTTGTTTACAGAATGCTTGGTATTCCTGATGATCTCTTTACACCACTCTTTGCAGTATCAAGAATGGTAGGCTGGTCTGCACACCGAATGGAAGAAACTCTTACAGGCAACAGAATTATTAGACCTGCATACAAGGCTATTGCCGCAAAAAGAGATTATGTTAAATTAAGTGAAAGATAAATAATGTAAAACTCAGCATACTGCACTTACGGGTGCGGTATGCATTAAATTCAGTATGGAGGAGTATTTTTTGAAAAAATTTATACTATCTGTTGCTGTTATGTCAGCTATGACACTTGGCGGCTGTTCGTTCGGAACAAGTATAGATTCACTTATGGCTCCTCCTAAGCTGAGTGTTGAGCAGGAGCAGATCTATAACACGCTTAAAGACGCAACAGGACAGAATATCAGACTTAAATATCCTAAATCGGGAAATTATCTTTCATCGTTTATAATCGAAGATATTGACAGCGATGATGAAAATGAGGCTGTGGTTTTTTACGAAAAAACAGGCTTTACTTCCGATGAAAGCACTTTAAGGATTAATGTTCTCGATAAGGTTGACGGAAAATGGCGTTCTGTTTGTGATACTTCTGCTGAGGGCTCAGAAATAGAAAAGGTTGCTATATCAAAGCTCGGTACAAACGAGCGTATAAATATTATAGTAGGAACGAGTATTCTTAATCGTTCTGAAAAAAACGTTACAATATATGATTATGATATTGATAACGCAACAATAGAAATAAATTTCTCACATTCATATAACTATATGGATATTCTTGACCTTGATAACGATGAAACAAAAGAGCTTTTTATTTTAAGCAGTTCATCTGATTCTGTTTCAGAGGCTGCCGCCTATAAGCTCAGTTCTGACGGAAAATATCACATTTACAGTACAAAGCTGAGTGAGAATTATACGGAATTTGAAAATGTTGTTTACGGAAATATCGACAACGAACGCAAGGGTATTTATATTGACGCAGTTTCGGGAACGGGAACAATAGGCACAGATATCCTTACATTTTCTTCGCAGGGGCTTAAAAGTGTATTTGAGGGTGAAGAGAATACTCCTTCAACAAGCCGAAGCTCAGGTTATAATACAACTGATATTGACGGTGACGGAATTTACGAAATACCTGTTCAGAGCCATTTCCCCGGATATTCTTCAGAAGACGATAATCAGCAGATTACAATGACGAACTGGCTTTATCTCAATGATAATAAGCTTATAAGAAAATGCTCGGGCTATTACAGTATTTCTGACGGATATGCTTTCGTAATGCCTGAAAAATGGCTCGGAAAGGTTACTGTAAGGCTTGATACACTCAATGATGAAATAGTTTTTTACAAATATACGAATAATTCCGAAAAAAGCTCGGATTCCGCCGACCTTCTGAGAATTTATATTGCAGAGGATACTGCCTCGAAAGAGGACAGAATATCCGCAGGATATCAGCTTATGTATTCAAAGGGTGAAGCCTTTTATCTTGCAAGCGTAACGGATGACGAGGAGCTTGGAATTTCAACAGGGGAGCTTGTCCTGTGCTTTAAATATATAAAATAAGGAGTGAACAAAATGAAACGCATACTTGTATGTGAGGACGAAAACGCTATCAGAGAATTTGTTGTAATAAATCTGAAAAGAGCAGGCTATGATGTTATTGACGTAGACTGCGGAGAAGCAGCACTTGAAACATTTGAGGCTGAACATGGCAATTTTGATATTGTTCTGCTTGATATTATGATGCCGGGAATAGACGGATTTACCGTTTGTAAAAAGCTCAGAGAGAAGAGCTCGACACTCGGAATAATAATGCTTACCGCAAAAACACAGGAAATGGACAAGGTCAGCGGACTTATGATAGGCGCTGATGATTATATAACAAAGCCATTTTCTCCGTCTGAGCTTACTGCAAGAGTAGACGCAATTTACAGACGTGTATGTATGAGCTTCATTAAGACTGATGATCACTCTACGATAGAATCAGGACCGTTTGTGCTTAATCTGAAAAGCCGTACAGTAAAAAAAGACGGTCAGCTTATTGATCTTACACAGGTTGAATATCAGATACTTGAATATTTTCTTAACAATAAGAATACAGCGCTTGACCGTTCAAGCATACTCAATCATATATGGGGCGAGAGCTATTACGGCGACGCTAAAATTGTAGACGTTAATATAAGAAGAATAAGAATGAAAATAGAGGAAGAGCCTTCAAACCCGAAATATATTATGACAATATGGGGTTATGGTTATAAATGGAATGACGTTCAGTAATGGCTAAAGCAAAAAAGAGTATTACAAAACGCTGGATTATCAACAATCTCGGTATGGTTTTTCTTGCGATACTTGTTGTTGAAATGGTATTTATATACGCAATCCAGTATTATCATTACAGCTCGGCAAAGCAGTATCTTAATTCAAGAATCAATGCTGTGGCGAGCGTTCTGAGTATATATGCTCAGGATAACACCTCGAATTTTTCGTCCGAAATCAGAAATGTTCTTGAATCATTTGATGAAAAGGATAAAATGGAGCTTATGGCTATAAACTCAAAGGGCAGAGTTGTTCTTACATCGTCGGGGTTTTCGCCTGATGAAAAAGCTTCTATGCCCGATTACATAAGTGCAATGGACGGAGAAGAGGGCTATTGGGTAGGAAAACAGCTGAGCGGTGAAAAAATCATGGCTGTAACTGTTCCGCTTACCTCGATAAGCACCGAATACAGCGCAATAAGAATGGTCGTTTCTTTAAAGGAAATTGACAGTGTTGTTCATTCGTACATAATTGCTTCGGCTGCAATAGGCGGATTTATTATCCTTATTATGATTTTTACGGGACTTTATTTTCTCGGCTCAATTGTAAAGCCTATTCAGCAGATAAGTATGATTGCAAAGCGATTTGCAACGGGTGATTTTTCTGTAAGAATACAGAATAATGAAGAAGACGAAATCGGTGAGCTTTGTACGTCAATAAACTATATGGCAAATGAGCTTTCAAATACCGAAGCTATGAAAAACGAGTTTATTTCGTCGGTTTCTCATGAGCTGAGAACTCCGCTTACTGCAATAAAGGGCTGGGCTGAAACAATTTCGCTTGAAGATAACCCAGAAATGATGAAAAAGGGAATGGGTGTTATTCTCAACGAAACTGACAGACTTTACCGAATGGTAGAGGAGCTTCTTGACTTTTCAAGAATGCAGAGCGGACATTTTACGCTTCAGAGAAACAATATGGATATTCTTGCCGAGCTTGAGGATGCACTCCTCATTTACAGCGAAAAGGCAAGACGTGAAAAAATGAGAATAGTTTATAACGAGCCTGAAATGCTCCCTGTTATATACGGAGATAAAAACAGAATTCGTCAGGTTTTTATAAATATAATAGATAATGCAATAAAATATTCATCGGCAGGCGGTGTAATTACCGTTGAAGCGAAATCCTATGGCGGAAATGTTGAGGTTTCCGTTTCCGATACAGGCTGTGGAATAAAGGCAGAGGATCTTCCGAAGATAAAGACAAAATTCTTCAAGGCAAATCATACACGCCGAGGTTCAGGAATAGGTCTTGCGGTTGCGGATGAAATTATGACAATGCATGGCGGAAATCTTATCGTAGACAGTAAAGAAGGCGTAGGAACAACTGTAACGATTATTCTGCCTGCTGCCGATAAAAATGAGAAAGGCAAATAAAATATGAGCGAAAAAGGAAAAAAAGAGATAAAATCAAAAATCGGAGGTCAGGCACTTATTGAGGGCATTATGATGCTTGGTGTCAATAAAGGTGCAATGGCTTGCAGACTTCCCGACGGAACAATTGACGTTGAGGAATGGGAAGAACGCAACGGCAAGAATGCACCTTTATACAAAAGAATACCATTTGTCAGAGGCGGTTTCAATTTTATTTCCTCAATGGCAAAGGGCTATAAATATCTTATGAAATCGGCAGATAAGCAGATTCCTGAGGAAGAAAAAAAGGATCAGACAAAGGCTGAAAGTGCTGTAATGGATCTTGTTATGATAGTTGGAATGGTAATCGGAGTTGCTGTTGCACTCGGAATATTTATGTTCCTGCCAAAGATACTTGTCGGACTTATAAAGCCTGTTGAGGATATGCGTATACTGCGTTCATTCCTTGAGGGAATAGTGAAAATCATTCTTTTTGTAGGATATATGGCTCTTACAGGACTTATGAAGGATATAAGACGCACATACGAATATCATGGCGCAGAGCATAAGACAATAGCCTGTCACGAAGCAAGACTTCCGCTTACGGTAGAAAATATAAGAAAACAGCCACGCTTTCACAAAAGATGCGGAACAAGCTTTATTTTCATCGTTTTAATTGTAAGCATCCTTGTTATGTGTGTTATACCTTTTACTGTTACATGGAAAAGAATTGTTGCAGGTCTTGTACTTCTGCCTTTTGTAGTCGGAATTTCATACGAATTCATAAGACTTGCAGGCAATCATGACAATGCATTTACGAGAATTCTCTCAGCTCCTGGGCTTGCTCTTCAGAAGATTACAACAAGAGAGCCTGATGACTCTCAGATAGAGGTAGCAATTGCCGCAATGAAGCCTTGTATCCCTGATAATCTTGAGGAGGATGTATGGTAACAATCGGCGAGCTTTATACAAATGTAAAGGCGATACTTAAAAAGATTGATAGTGATACATATCTTTTTGATGCCAAGTGTATAATGGAGCATGCCTTTATGACAGAGCTTCCGAAGCTTCTTATTTCTTCTGCTACAGTTGCTTCAGAGGATACGGTAAAGCGTATAAAGAAGATGCTTGATAAGCGTGAAACAGGATATCCGCTTCAATATATTTTAGGTGAATGGGAATTCTACGGACTTCCTATGAAGGTAGGCGAGGGAGTATTGATTCCACGCCCCGATACAGAAACAATCATAGATACAATACTTGAAAAATACAGCGAAAGAACAAAAAACGCTCCTCAGATTGCAGATTTATGCAGCGGAAGCGGTTGCATTGCTATAACGCTGAAAAAATATATCCCCGATTCATCGGTAACAGCGATTGAATTTTCCGATGACGCTATAAAATATCTAAGAGAAAATGCTCAGCTTAACGGTGCAGATATAAAAATCGTAAAGGGCGATGTTCTTGACGAAAGAACGGCACGCTGCTTTGAAAAGCTTGATATACTTGTCAGCAATCCGCCTTATCTTACAGGAGAGGAAATGGATACACTCCAGACAGAAGTATCATTCGAGCCAGAGCTTGCTCTCAGAGGCGGAGATGACGGGCTTGATTATTACAGGAAAATAACGCCGCTATGGAGAAATTCGATAAAAAGCGGAGGAATTATTCTGTATGAAATCGGTATGGGACAGGAAAATGATGTAACTGCAATATTGCAGGAAAACGGATTTGAAAATATACTTTACAGTCGTGATACAGCAGGAATAATAAGAATAGTATCTGCTGAAAAGAAACAGGAGGATTAATATAATGGCAAAAAAAGAACTTGCAAAAAAAGCTGTTGTAGTCAAGGCTACATCAAAGGAAGATAAAAAAACAGCCCTTGCAGGCGCACTTGCACAGCTTGAGAAAAAATACGGTGCAGGAGCTGTAATGCGTCTTGGACAGACAAATACACTTAATGTAGACGCAATTCCTACAGGTTCTATGACTCTTGATATGGCACTCGGAATAGGCGGTGTGCCGAGAGGACGTATAGTTGAAATATATGGACCTGAAAGCTCAGGTAAAACAACTGTTGCACTTCAGATTGCCGCAGAAGCACAGAAGCTTGACGGAGAAGTTGCATTCATTGACGTTGAACATGCACTTGACCCTGTTTACGCTAAGGCACTTGGTGTAAAAATAGATGACCTCCTTGTTTCACAGCCTGACAGCGGTGAACAGGCACTTGAAATTGCAGAAGCGCTTGTACGTTCAGGTGCTATTGACGTAATTGTAATCGACTCAGTTGCCGCTATGACTACAAGAGCAGAAATTGACGGCGAAATGGGAGATAATCACGTCGGACAGCTTGCAAGACTTATGTCACAGGCTATGAGAAAGCTCACATCTTCAATTGCAAAATCGAACTGTGTTGCTATTTTTATCAATCAGGTAAGAGAAAAAATCGGTGTAATGTATGGAAATCCTGAAACAACACCCGGTGGACGTGCGCTTAAATTCTATGCTTCTGTAAGAATTGAAGTAAGAAAGGGCGAAGCTATCAAGGACGGCTCTAACATAATCGGTAACAGAACACGCTGTAAGGTAGTTAAGAATAAGGTTGCGCCTCCATTCAAGGAATGTGAATTCGATATCATGTACGGACAGGGTATTTCAAGAGACGGCGAGGTTTTAGACCTTGCGGTTGAGCTTGATATTATCAAGAAGGGCGGTTCATGGTTCAGCTATAACGGAAATAAGCTCGGACAGGGCAGAGATAATGTAAAGGCACTTCTGAGCAGTGATGCAGAGCTTATGAAGGAAATTGAAAAGCAGATTCTTGAAAAAATGGACGAGGTTTCTGATATTCAGTCAGGCAAAAAGGATAAAAAGCTTGATAATGCTGTAAAGGCGGCAGAATCAGCATCAGATGAATTTGAAGCTGAAATTGACCCTATGATTGATGCAGACAGCGACGAGGATTTTGATGAATTTACTCCCGCATAATTGATATGCAGGTAGTATCAGTAAAAAAATATAAAGGCTCATCATATGAGGTGGTTTTTGACGATGACAGGCAGATATATCTGCATATTGACATAATCACCGATTACGGAGTGAGAGCAGGCAGGGAATTTGATGAAAAGACTCTTGATGAGATAATTTATGCCTCAAATAAACGAAGAGCTTTTCAGTATGCACTTTATCTTCTCGATTATCGTGATTATTCGTACAGAGAGATGTATGCAAAGCTTGAAAAAACGTATAAAAACGAGGATTTATGTTTTGAAGTAATGGATAAGCTTGTTTCAATCGGATGTATCAATGATAAGCGATATGCCGCAATGCTTGCAAAAAGATACGTTGAAATCAAGAAATTCGGCATATATCGTGCAAAAAATGAAATGTATCAGCGTGGCATAAGAGGAGAAACCGCAGAAAATGCCCTTGAGCCTTACTATGATATGATTGAAGAGAATATAGCTTTGCTTCTTGAAAAGAAGTATTCACGTTATCTTACAGATGAAACTGACAGAAAATCAGTTGAAAAGGTTAAAAATGCACTTGTAAGATACGGTTATGGCTATGATGATATAAACAGGGGAATAAAGAATTATTTTTCTGATGATAAAAGCTTTTACTAAGCCGCATTAAAGCTTTTATAACAGCAAACAAGCGGCAGAATGGAGATTTTGGTAATGCCGATAAAGGTAGGAATGGTATCGCTTGGATGTTCAAAAAACCTTGTTGATTCCGAAAGAATGTTATATAAGCTCCGTCAGAGAGGCTATGAGCTTGTAACAGAGCCGGGACTTGCCGATATAGCAGTTGTCAATACCTGCGGATTTATTCAGTCTGCAAAGGAAGAGGTTATTGATACTATACTTGAGCTTGGTAAGCTTAAAGAGGACGGTACGCTTAAAAAGATTATAATTACAGGCTGTCTTACAGAGCGTTACAGAGAAGAAGCCGCAGAGCTTTTCCCTGAAGCAGATGCTGTAATAGGAATTGGCGACAACAAGGATATTGTGGATATAATTGACCATGTTCTTGCAGGTGAGCGTGTAGTTCAGTTTGCTCCGAAGCTTGATGCAGAGCTTACAGGCAAAAGAATTATATCGACTTTACCATTCTTTGCATATCTTAAAATAGCAGAGGGCTGCAGTAATTGCTGTACATACTGTGCTATTCCGCAGATAAGAGGAAAATTCAGAAGCGTTCCTATGGAGGATGTGCTTGAAGAAGCAAAGTGGCTTGCTGAAAACGGTGTGACAGAGCTTATAGTTATTGCTCAGGATACAACACGTTACGGTGAGGATTTATATGGCGAATCAAAGCTTCCTGAGCTTCTTGAAAAGCTTTCTGAAATTGACGGCATCAAATGGATAAGAACGCTTTATTGCTACCCTGAGCGTATAAATGATAAGCTTCTGGATACAATAGCTGGTAATAAAAAGCTTATAAAATACCTTGATATTCCAATTCAGCATTGTAATGGTGAAATTCTCAGTAAGATGAATCGCTGGGGAGATAAGGAAAGACTTGCTGAGCTTATTTCTCATATAAGAGCGAAAGTTCCCGGAATTATCCTCAGAACAACTCTTATTACAGGTTTTCCGTCTGAAACAAAGGAGCAGTTCAATGAGCTTGCTGAATTTGTACAGGAGCAGAGATTTGACAGACTCGGCTGTTTTGCTTACTCTCAGGAGGAGGGCACAAGAGCTGCTGAATTTGAAGATCAGCTTGAAGAAAGCGTGCGCAGTCACAGAGCAGATATTATTATGGAACAGCAGATGTTCGTAAGTGCTGAAAACAATGAAAAGCTTATGGATAAAGAACTCGTTGCTGTTGTTGAGGGCTTTGATAAATTCGGTGAATGCTATTTTGGAAGAACAGAAATGGATGCTCCCGATATAGACGGAAAGGTGTTCTTTACATCGGATAATCCGCTTGAAATCGGTGATTATGTTAATATAAAAATTACAGATACTCTTGATTATGATTTGATAGGAGAGGTGATAGCCTGATGAATTTACCTAACAAGCTTACATTGCTCAGAGTTATACTTGTGCCGTTTTTCCTGCTGTTTATGTATCTTGATGTTTGCCCGTACAATTTCCTTATTGCACTTATAATATTTGTCGGGGCATCAATCACAGATGCACTTGACGGAAAAATTGCCCGCAAGCATAATCTTGTAACAAATTTCGGAAAATTCCTTGATCCGCTTGCAGATAAGGTGCTTGTTATGGCAGCACTTGCGGTATTTGTTGAATTTGATGATGTGAAAATGGGAGCAATTCCGTTTATTATAATTACTGCAAGAGAATTTATGGTTTCAGGTCTGCGACTTCTTGCGGCAGATGGCGGAGTTGTTGTTGCGGCAGGTATCTGGGGAAAGCTTAAAACCGCATTTACAATGGTAGCAATAATCGCTATACTTGCATGGCTTGTATTCTACAAGGATTTCGATTGCTTCGGTATTGATTTCACAGAAACTGCATTTAAAGCCGTAGATATAGTATCATCAGCATTAATATGGATTTCCACTGCGCTTACAGTTATTTCAGGCTGTGTATATCTTAAAGGATACTGGCATCTTATTGATTCGGATAAGTAATATAAAGAATCCGCCCGATTGAATAAAATCGGGCGGAATTTTTTTGTATAAAAAAGTTCTCCTGCGGCTTAATAGGGAACCGCAGGAGAAAAATGAAATATATTTAAGAGAGGATAGTTTTTACAATAAACATTGTAGATTAACCCTTTACGCCGCCAAGAGCAACGCCTGCGATAATGTACTTTGAAAGGATGAAATACATTACAAGCAGTGGGAGAACCGTAAGGAAAAGACCGAGATAAATTGAACCGTATTCGGTCTTGTAGATATCGCCCTTGAGCAAGCTTACCATCATTGGAAGTGTATATTTTTCACTTCTTGTGATAAGAATTGATGGGAGGAAGTAGCTGTTCCAGCTTGTAACAAAGGCGAAGATTGCCTGTGTAGCCATAGCAGGCTTCATCATAGGCAGAACGATCTGATTGAAAATTCTGAATTCACCTGCACCGTCAATTCTTGCTGATTGGAGTATTTCCATCGGCAATGTAGGCACCATATATTGTCGCATAAAGAATACAGTAGAAGGTGCTGCGATAGCAGGAAGAATAAGTGGAAGGTAGCTGTTAGTCATACCAATTTTATAAATAAACTGATAGAAACCGATACAAGTTACCTGTGTAGGAATCATAAGAACGCACATGATAAGTGTAAAGAATGCATTTTTAAGCTTCCAATCATAAGCTACAATTGCAAAAGCAGTCATAGTTGAAAAATAGATTGTGCATGCTGTTGAGAAAATTGATATAATCAAAGAGTTACCGAAACCAACGAGAGGGTCAAAAGTCTTTGATGTGAGTATTTCAAGATTATCCATAAAGTATTTTGATGGAATAAGAGAAATAGCATGCTGCTGAATTTGTGGTGTACTTCTTGTTGAGTTAATAATCATAACTACAAATGGGAAGATACACAGAACAGTAAGGATGATACAAACTGTATAAGCAAGAATTTTAAAAGGTATCTGTGCTTTAGAGCGTGATTTTTCTTTTATGTAATACATTTTATATCTCCTTTCCGCTTAAACGGCGAGCCTTTTCCTGAAGACGTCTTTCTCGTTTTTCAGCAATCTCGTCCTTATCACGCATAATATAGAATAAGATAGCGGTGCAAATACCGATAATAGCAAACAAGAACATACTTGCAGCTGCTGCACGGTTATACATATATCTACCGCTGAATGCCTGATTATAAATGAATAAACTTACTGTTTCCGTAGCGCCGTCTGGTTTACCATCAAGGAAAAGTTTAGGAATATCAAACATATTCAGACCGCCTACGAGGCTTGTAATAAGTGTGTAAAGAAGGATTGTCTTAAGATTTGGAAGTGTAATTCTGAAGAATGTCTGAATACCGTTTGCGCCGTCAATCTGAGCAGCTTCATAGATGTCAGGGCTGATTCCGAGAACACCAGCAATAAGAACAATCATAGTATTACCATACCACTGCCAGAACTGAATAAATGCAACAATAAGCTTTGCTGCAATCTTATTATTAGTAAATTCATAAACTTCATCTAATATTCCTACATCAATAAGAAGATCATTGATAGGTCCCTTCGGATAACCAAAAAGTGTAAGAAAGAGAATAGCAACAGTAGAAGCAGTAATAATATTAGGCATATAGAATATAACCTTAAAGAATCCCACACCTTTAAGCTTGACTGAATGTGATGTGAACCACGCTGTGAGTATCAAAGCAAGTGCAAGCTGCGGGAAGAAATTTAGTAACCATATTAATCCAGTGTTTTTAAGTGAATTAATAAATGAAGGGTTATCTAAAACCTCTTTAAAGTTCAGAAACGGATCGTCAAGTATTTTCCATTCTGTGTTTCCTAATCCACGACAATCTGTAAAGCCAAGAACTATTGTATAAATAGTAGGGTAGAGTGAGAAAATGAGGAAAGCAACAATAAAAGGAATACTGAAAAGATATCCGTATTTAGCATAGCTTATAGTTTTATATGGTTTAGCCAATACGATAAACCTCCCTTTTACGTTACTTTAGCAGTGAAGAAGATTATACCTCTTCACTGCTAATAGTAAAACGTTAATTATTCAGCGTCGATGTCAAGTTCATCCTTAACCTTCTGCTTGAAATCCTTGAGTGCCTGGTCACGTGACTTTTCACCACCTGTGTACTGACGAACCTGGTCACGCCAGATTGAGTTGATCTTTTCGTCGTATGGTGTAAGGTTCTTACCATTAGCAAATTCGTTAGCAGGAACGAATACATCAAACATATTCTGTCCGCCGAGGAATTCTACTTCACCGTTTGACATAGCCATAACCTTAGCTGAAGCTACACAGTCCTTAGTTGGTGCGTCTGGGTTGTAAGTACCATTAGCCCACATATACTGGAGACCATCCTTAGATGCATCGAGAGTAATCCATTCAAAGATATCGCCGATTACATCCTTGTGCTTTGATTCCTTGTTAGCAAGGAGCCATGTACCGCCCCAGAAGAAGCCTACAGGAGATTCACAAACAGCCCAGTCGCCGTATGTGCCTTCGCCAGCCTTTGTGCCGCCGCTGTGTTCAGCCATTGTGTAGTTGATGAGCCATGCTGGTCCGAAGAAACCGAATGCAGGTGTATCGCCTTCACCCTTCATATCAGCAAACCAAGCTTCCTGCCAGTCTGTTGTATCGTTGTGTAACTTTTCATCCTTGAGCTTCTTTGAAAGATCGAGGAATTCGTCACGCTTTTCATCAATGTGGAGCTTGCCATCCTTGATCCAGCCTTCAGGTGAGCTGTTTTCAACAGCGTGCCAGAGGTCACCGTCACCAGAGATGATAGCATAGTTCTTAGCCTTTAATTCATCAGCAGCATCCCAGAACTTATTCCAGTTGCCTGAACCAGCACCGAGCTTTTCGCCAACTGTCTTTGGATCATCTGTTCCGAATACGTCCTTAGCGATTGAACGACGGTAAATGAATGCACCACCTGTAGCCTGATAGCCAAGAGCTGTTACCTTGCCGTCTGGGTTTGTACCGATATCAACTGAGTACTGAGCGATTTCAGCGTCCTTGATGCCTTTTTCTACATCAATACCGAGATCTGAGTAAGGTGCAGCATACTTAGCAGCTTCACCCTGTGTGTACTTGAGAACGAAAGCAGCTTCTGCACAGTAGATGTCAGGAGCGTCCTTACCGCCGCCAGCGAGAGCCTGGTCAAGAGCTGGCTGATATTGACCTTCAGTTGTAGCAATGATTGTTGTGTTGATTTCATACTTCTTAGCTACATCTGGGTGAAGTTCCATGTACTTGTCAATCATTCCAGGTACTTCATCTGTGAAAGCGTATAAGTTGATCTTTGTTTTACCATTTTTTCCCTCTTTGTCACATGCTGTAGCTGATGCGAGCATTGTGAGTGCCATAATTCCGGCTAATATTTTTTTCATTTTTCATAACCTCCATAAAATAAAATTATATTTTTGAGAGCATTTTATAATGCTCTTTAAGGGACGGATAAAGAGACTTATAAACAGAATAGAATTTATCATATTCTGTTGAGTTTGATTCAGTAGGATTCTGAATCTTATCTGTTCTGATGATAGCGTCGCAGGCTTCCTGAACTGTTGAGTAAACTCCTGCACCTACAAATGCAAGAATAGCAACACCAAGTGCAGGACCTTCCTGACAGGTTACTGTCTTAACAGGACATTTGTAAAGGTCAGCGAGCATTTCACGCCAGAGCGGTGAAGAACCGCCGCCGCCGCAAGCCATCATATCGTTTATTTCTGTACCCATTTCGCTGCATATTTCAGCACAGTCACGGAGTGAGAATGCTACACCCTCCATAATTGAACGGAGCATATGCTTTTTAGTGTGCATAGCAGAGAGTCCGAAGAAAACTCCGCGAGCATCAGGGTCAAGATGAGGTGTACGTTCACCCATAAGGTATGGGAGATAAATAAGTCTTTCAGAGCCGATCGGCACGCTTTCAGCTTCCTTATCGAGCAGATAATAAACGCTCTTATCAAGAAGCTTTGCTGTATTGCTTTCGTCCTGACAGAAATTATCCTTATACCATTTGAGAGAAAGACCTGCGCCCTGTGTAACGCCCATGATATGCCAGCAACCCGGAACAGCACAACAGAAAGTATGTACTCTACCCTTAGGGTCGATTGAAATATCTGATGTATGAGCGAAAACAACTCCGCTTGTACCGATTGTTGTGAATGCCTTACCGTCAGCAACAACACCTGTTCCGACAGCAGCTGCGGCATTATCGCCTGCACCGCCTACAACGGGAGTTCCTGCCTTTAACCCTGTAAGAGCAGCCATTTCTTCGGTAATATAGCCTGTAATCTCAGGTGATTCATATACCTTTGCAAGCATAGATTTGTCTATGTCGAGTTTTTCAAGAACTTCATCGGACCAGCATCTGTTCGGAACGTCGAGAAGCTGCATACCTGATGCATCTGAAACCTCAGTAGCATAAACGCCAGTAAGCTTGAATCTTACATAATCCTTCGGAAGAAGAATATGTCTGCATTTTTTGTAATTTTCGGGTTCGTTATTTCTTACCCAGAGAATCTTTGAAGCGGTAAATCCTGTAAGAGCAGGATTTGCTGTAATTTCAATAAGACGCTCAGCACCAACTTTTTCTGTGATTTCTTCACATTCTTTAGCTGTACGCTGATCACACCATATAATTGAACGGCGGATAACCTCGTTATTCTCATCGAGCATAACAAGACCGTGCATCTGTCCTGAAAGTCCGATACCAACGATATCATCAGCAGAAACGCCGCTTTCAGAAATTATTTCCTTTATAGTAGATACACTTGCATTATACCAGTCGGAAGGATCCTGTTCCGCATAGCCGTTTTTTGGCTGATAAAGCGGATACTCACGAGAAGCGGAGTATATTACATCACCCTTCTCGTTAAAAATAACCGACTTTGTACTGCTTGTACCTACGTCAATGCCAATAGCATATTTCATATAGACACCTTGAATTAAAGATTGAAGAGAACGTTATTAACGATACCTTCGAGAAGTTCCTGTCTGCCGCTTGAGAGTGAAGCAGTAACTTCGCCCTTTTCAAGAGCATACTTTTCAAGAGAAGCGAGATCAGCCTTGCCTGAAATAATATCAGCGCCGATACCTGTCTTCCATGAAGCATATCTGTCATCGATGAACTTGTTGATTCTTCCGTCTTCGATGAGCTTAAGAGCAGCTCTGTAACCGAGAGCAAATGCATCCATACCAGCGATGTAGCTGTAGAAGATATCTTCAGGAGTGAATGAGCCTCTGCGAGCCTTAGCGTCAAAGTTAAGACCACCATTTGTGAAGCCGCCAGCCTTGATAACTTCGTACATACACATTGTAGTTTCATAGATGTTTGTCGGGAACTGGTCTGTATCCCAACCAAGAAGTGAATCGCCCTGGTTAGCGTCGATTGAACCGAATGCACCGTTAATTCTTGCAACACAGAGTTCATGCTGGAATGTGTGCTGAGCAAGAGTTGCGTGGTTTGCTTCAATGTTCATCTTGAAGTCCTTGTCAAGACCATATTTTCTGAGGAATCCGAGTACAGTAGCTGTATCGAAATCATACTGATGCTTTGTTGGTTCCTTTGGCTTTGGTTCGATGTAGAAGTCACCGTTGAAGCCGATTGAACGACCGTAGTCAACAGCCATCTTCATAAGACGAGCCATGTTGTCAAGCTCAAGACCCATATCTGTATTGAGGAGTGTTTCATAACCCTCACGGCCGCCCCAGAATACATATCCGTTACCGCCGAGCTTTACAGTAGCTTCAAGAGCCTTCTTAATCTGTGCAGCTGAGAATGCGAATACATCAGCAGATGGTGATGTACCTGCACCGTGCATGAATCTTGGGTGATCAAAGCACTTAGCTGTACCCCAGAGGAGCTTCTTGCCTGTTTCAGCCTGTTTCTTAGCACAGTAATCAACAACTGCATCAAACTTAGCGTTTGTATCAGCAAGTGAACCATATTCAGGTGAAAGATCTCTGTCATGGAAGCAGTAATAATCAATTGAAAGCTTATCCATGATTTCGAAAGCAGCGTCAACCTTTGCAAGTGCACGCTTTTCAGAATCTGTTTCACCCCATGTCTTGTCAGTAGTGCCGCAACCGAACATATCAGTTCCGTCACCGCCCATTGTATGCCACCATGAGAGAGCAAACTTGAGCTGCTCACGCATTGGTTTACCATCAATTATTTCATCAGGATTATAATATTTGAATGCAAGCGGGTTTGTGCTGTCCTTGCCTTCATATTTTATTTTATCAATATCCTTGAAAAATTCCATTTTAAAAACCTCCGATTAAATATTTATTTCTAATGACAGACATTTTGTTCCTGTTAGCTTTTCGCTTAATTCATCAGGTTGAGAGGTGCCTGCAAATAGCATAAATTTATTACCCTCGACTTTTCTGATGCCGTTTTTATCAACAACTTCAAATGCACTTTCGTCAAGCATCAGTTCAATCTTTTGTGTTTCGCCTTTCTTAAGAGAAACACGCTTAAAGCCACACAAGCTGTAATTTGATACGGCATTTTCCGAATAGCCCTTGATGTAAATCTGAACTACATCTTCTGTATCGGAATTGCCTGTATTTGTAACGCTGAGAGAAACTTTCTTATCCGAATATGTCAGATCGGAACATTCAACCTGAGAGTAGGTGAGTCCGTATCCGAAAGGATAAAGAATGTTGTTTTCTGCATATCTGTATGTACGGTTTTTCATACTGTAATCACAGAAGTCAGGTAAGAGGGAAGCGTCCTCATAGAATGTAACAGGGAGCTTCGCTGACGGTGAAACCTTGCCGAAGAGGATGTTGGCAAGTGCTTTTCCACCATACTGACCGGGATACCAGACATGGAGAAGTGCGTCACAATCTGCTTCGACGTTGATTGCGCTGCCTGCCGCAGTAACGATAATAACAGGTTTTCCTATTTCCATAACTGCATTAACAAGCTTTCTCTGTGCTTCAGGAAGTCTTAAATCATTCTTATCTCCTGATGAGAACTCATTTCCTGTATCGCCCTCTTCGCCTTCGATAGTAGCGTCAAGACCAACACAAAGAACTACAACGTCTGAATGTTCGGCGATAATCTGAGCTTCAGCAATTCTGTCATCTGGAAGACCAAGAGCCATTGCTCTGTCTTTATAAAGATGACTTCCGAGCGAGTAGATCACTTTGCCGTCAAATTCGTCCTGAATACCTTCGAGGAAGGTTATGTATCTGTCAGCAGTACCGCAGTAGTTACCTTCAAGAGCAGCACGGCTGTCAGCATTAGGACCGATAACACCGATTGTTGATATCTTTGATTTATCGAGAGGAAGAATACCATTGTTTCTGAGAAGAACCATGGAACGTTCTGCACATTTGAGAGAAACTGCCTTATGAGCTTCACAAGCAACGATATCATAAGATAAATCGTCAAACTCGGTCGACTCATTGAACATTCCAAGTCTCATCCTTGTTCTCATCAGCTTAACGCATGATTTCTTTATGTCCTCTTCATTTATAAGACCTTCCTGATATGCAAGAAGCAGATTCAGGTAGGTGTTACCGCAGTTTAAGTCGCATCCCAGTTTAAGAGCCATAGCAGCTGATTCGGGAGCAGTTTTTGTAACCTTGTGGTTAAGGTGGAAATCTCTGATTGCCCAGCAGTCTGATACAAAGTGACCGTCAAAGCCCCATTCATCAAGCTTATCCATAAGGAATTTGCTTGCACAGGCAGGTTCACCGTTTACTCTGTTGTAAGCACCCATGACAGCTTCAACCTTAGCCTCTTTTACGAGAGCCTTGAATGCAGGAAGATAAGTTTCCTCCATATCTTTAAGGTTTGATACAGCGTCAAATTCGTGTCTTACAGCTTCAGGACCGCTGTGAACGGCAAAATGCTTTGCACATGCCGCAGTTTTTAATACATCTGAATTTCCCTGAAGGCCTTTTGTGAATGCAACGCCGAGTCGGGAAGTAAGATAAGGGTCTTCACCAAAGGTTTCCTGACCTCTTCCCCAGCGTGGATCACGGAAAATATTTACGTTAGGCGACCATAATGTCAGACCTTTATAAATATCTCTGTCCTCGTGTGCTGAATATTCATTATATTTAGCTCTTGCCTCAGTTGAAATGATGTCAGCTGTTTCATGAAGAGTTTCTTCATCAAACATTGCGGCAAGACCGATTGACTGTGGGAACATTGTTGCTGTGCCGGCTCTTGCTACTCCATGCAGGCCCTCGCTCCACCAGTTGTAAGTGGGAACTCCAAGACCATCAATCTTAGGAGCGTCATACTTAAGCTGTTGAGCCTGTTCTTCAAGAGTGAGTCTGTCAACGAGATCTTCGGCACGTTCCTGAGCAGAGAGTTGTTCGTTTTTGTACTTCTCCAAACACAATCCCTCCTTGTATATTAGTGTTTATAATGTACGAATGTATTCGTCAATTATCTGTTGTTCGTTTTGTTCGGCAGGGATCAACTCCCATTTTTCAGTCAGAGTTGCTGTTTCTGACGGGTGATATACACGTTCTTCGCCAAGAATTTCACATTCAAGGAAAAGATTATTTGTGTATGTCTCAAAGTTGCAGCAGAAATCAGGATAGTTAACATTCTGATAATCGTCAAAGCTTACTTTGAGAATCTGTTTACCGAGTATGTATGCAATTTGTTTTGAGGTTACATTAAAGCCGACCTTGAAAGGATTTGCTTTAGATGCGTCTTGTCTTAACAGAGCGTATTTGTCTTTAAGAGCAAATCTTTTATCATCGATTTCCGAATAACTCCAGAGAGCCATAGTTCTGTTCGGTAGAAATCCTTTATCAGTACTGCAAAGAGGGATGATTTCAGTTCCGCCCGGTGCAAGACCTGTAACAGACCAGGGAGCAAATTTAGCAGGCTTACCTGAAAGATTTGCGATTCGGTTTTCTATCTCAACGCAATATCCGTCATCTGACATTTTGCAAACAATACTGAATTGTTTACCGAAAGCTGTTTTTTCGGCGGTAAGTGTGAGGATATTGCTCTTAAAATCGACCGCAACTTTTGAATTGTCAGGGAAATATGTTTCAGGTATTTCCTCAGGTGCAAGCCATAATCTGTGTCCGCCGTATGCATACCATACGCCGTAGTTACGATTAAGAATATAGAAATTTCTGTCTATATCTTCAAAAAGTACGTTTTCGCCGTTGCAAAAACCGAAGAAAATTATTCTCGGACCTACTTCAACAGTAGCTATAAGACGGATTTTTCCGTTTTCGAGGCATATGCATTTTCCATAGTTTTTATAAACAGTTTCGTAACACTTTACACTCATATTTAGCTCCTTGATTCATTATCTGTTAACATTATATAATATTTTATCATTAATTGCTACTCATTTATTGCGTTTGTATAATCACGTATTGCTTTAGTGTACAAATTTTTCAAACACTCTTTACAAATCTTGTTGTTTTGGTGTATAATAAGTATAGTTTAATTTATATCATTATAAGAAAAGCGGTATATTCACTGCAAAATATGTTTGACATTTTTTGCGATTGCCGCTGAAACAGTATAAATATATAATATAAATGTAAAGGGTGATAAAAATGATCAAAAACCTCTCAGGTGAATACGAAACAATTGAATATGAAAATCAACGCTTTATAATGCTGTATGACAATATTGAAAATGAGCCTTATCCGATGCACTGGCATAATGCCATTGAGATTATTATTCCTCTCGAAAACGGATTTACTGTAGAAACCCGTGAAAATACATATCATCTCAATGAAAAGGATATTATCATTATTCCACCGGGCGAGCTTCATTATCTTCACGCTCAGGAGGGAAGAAGAATAATTTTTCAGTGCAATAACTCTGTAATCAGCGATTCTCCTGCACTTGAATCCCTCATGCCCGTTTTTTCAAGTGTTGTGCAGATTACCCCTCAGCTTGATAAGGATCTTTACGTTATTTCCAAAAAGAGTATGCTTGATATTTATTCGGCATATTACTCGAAATCTCCGACTGCTGATGTTAAAATTTACGTTTATCTAATCAATCTTCTTACAGCACTTCGTGATTTTCAGCTTCAGCAGTATAAGGAACAGCTTTCTGTCAATTCAAAAAGTCAGGAATACAACGAAAAATTCAATCTCGTACTCAATTATATCAATAAGAATTATATGGAGGATATTTCTCTTGACCAGCTTGCTTCGCTTGCGGGATACAGTAAATATCATTTTTCGAGAATATTCAAGCAGTATAATTCAATGTCATATATTCAGTATATCAACGCAAAAAGAATAAAAACGGCAGAAAGACTCCTTATGGATTCTAATCTGCCGATTACGGAAGTTGCTATGCGTTCAGGATTTTCAAGTCTTGCTACATTCAACAGAACATTCAAGGAAATCAAGCACTGCACACCTACTGATTTCCAGAAGCTTTATGTAAGTACAGGCAGAACTGAAATCTGACACACCGCAATATCTGAAATCCCCAAAAACAATAAATGACCTTTCATATATTGTGGACACGGTTTATTAATATATTACAAGAGCAATAAATGAAAAAATGAATATAAAAGTAAATCCAGAGAAGATTTATGTCTTCTCTGGATTTTGTTGTTGTCTTAAACATCATAATTTGTCCAGTATTATTTTAACAATAAATATTATAAGATAATGAAGCGGATAAAAGATGTAGAAAAACCATTTAGCAAAGTTAGGGTGTTTACCTTTTTTACCATTATAGAATATAGTCATGCAAAGATATGCTACCATAAAAACTGCAAGCATAATGAACATATACAAAAATAGTTTGAATGCAGGAACTGAACCCAACGAGAAAAGATTTATTGAAGTGTGAATACATATCAGTAAGCTATACGCAATAAATCTTGCTTTAGGTTTATCTTTGTATATATGTAAGAATAGTATAAATAATACACCAAAAATCAGCCAATCGGAATAAAGTAAAACATTCGCAGCAATGCATAGGATAATAAGCAATATTCTCTTCCACAGTTTATATTGACTTTCCCATACAATAATGGAAAGCAATCCGAAAAACAGTGTAAATATCACGTTGGATGTCCACCAACCTTGCGTCTGCTGAAATATAAGCCAATGAAAGGGCTGTGTAATACAAGCAAACAATAATAATCTTAATGCATATTTCTTTTTGTTGCTTGTATATTTGTATCCATCGCATATAAAGAAAAACATAACAGGCGGACAAAAAAGTGATAAACCTGAAAGCAGAAGCAACGGTATGGGAAGTTCATATAAAGAAAGTTCATTTTGCGGATGATTCATAAGATTTATCCATGCTATCATATGCCCTATAAACATTGGAATATATGCAATATATTTCATCATGTCACGGTTTATTACTCTGATATTGCTATTAATACTCTTCATAGCCAACTCCTTTAAAGATTTGATAAAAAAATTGTAACACGAATATAG
>JAFWWU010000112.1 GCA_017523285.1 Ruminococcus sp. | reverse complement strand
GTTACTACTCCGGCACAGACTACAACAACTACCACAACATCGGCTACTACGACAACAACAACCACCACTACAACTACAACAACGACTACTGCACCTGTAACAACTACTACAACCACAACAACAGCTCCACCAACAACAACTGTTACCGATGACAATACAAGTACAAATGCTCCTTCAACAGGTGTTGCGGCTCCTGTAACGGCAATAGGCGTTCTTCTTCTTTCAGTAACAGCACTTATACTCTTAAAGCGTAAAAAAGACGAATAATAAAAATAAATTGCACTTCTGATTAAGTTCAGAGGTGCAATTTTTTCAATATGCAAAATAAAAATGGCTACGGAATTATTCCATAGCCATATCTCATTTATAATTACTTTTCTTCTTCTTTTGTGAGCTTTACAATCTTTTCGTTAGCTTCATTCTGAGCCTTGAGTAAATCTCTGATTTCTGTAAGAAGTTCCTGATCCTTAGTTGGCTTTGCAGGAGCAGGAGGAGTTTTCTTCATAAGCTTATTCATTGCCTGAACGATAAAGAATACGCAAAGAGCAATAATAACAAAGTTAAGTAAAGCCTGAATGAATGCACCGTAATAAATTACAGGCGGTTCGTCTGTAAGGCTCCACGGAATAGTGATATGTAATCTGCTGAGGTCGATACCGCCGATAACAGCACCGATAAGCGGCATAAGAATCTGGTCAACGAGGGCTGTTACAATTGCTGTAAAAGCTGAACCCATAATAAGACCGACAGCAAGATCAATTACATTTCCTCTTGCAATAAATTTCTTGAATTCTTCAATAAACTTCTTCATTTTAATCTACATCCTTAAATTTATTATTTATCAGAGTTCAGGAAGTGCAGGAGAGCTTTTTCCTGATTCCGAACGAACTGTTTTTCTTGCCTGCATATAATCGGGCAGGATAATATTGTCAATTTCGTCGTTTACGCTTTTCTTTTTCGGCATAGCTTCAACAGCGTGGTCGGCATTTCCCATAATAGATTCAATATGCTCGTGCTCGTATTTCTGAAGCTCATCAGCATTGGCTGTGTCCGAAGTTTTCATAGATACCTTTGATTGTTTCCTTACATAGTTTTCAAGTTCATCTGCGTTTGCTGTATCTGAAACAAACATAGTAGCTCTTGATTTCTTGCGTACATTTTCCTGTAAGTCGTCTGCATTGGCGATACCTGCTGAGCTCATAAACATTTTAGTGTATTTATCGCTTTTGTTCGGCGCAAGGTCATCAGCATTAACCACAGGAAGATCAGACATGACGCGCTTTTTCTTCTTGATTTCAAAATTATTCAGAGTATTACTGAAATCGGCGCTTTCAGCCGAAACATCGTTCATGTCCTTCTCTCGCTGTTTCGGTTGACTAAAAAAATCGCTGTCATCATCATCGTCGTCGTTGACGATATTGTTTACCGCAGGAGCTTCCGCTGTTGGTACAGCAATCTGAGGATCAGGCTGTACTGGTGGCTGAATGATATTATTCTCTTCCACTACAGCTATTGGCTGTTCCGGTGGAATGTTAAAGCTTGCAGGAATATTTTCAGGAATATTGTTCTGCATAGCCATATCAGGCATAGGGGCAACAGGCTGCTGAGGCATACCGCCCTGCATAGCCATATTCGGCATAGGAGGAACAGGCTGTTGAGGCATACCGCCCTGCATAACCATATCAGGCATAGGAGGAACAGGCTGCTGAGGCATACCGCCCTGCATAGCCATATTCGGCATAGGAACAACAGGTTGCTGAGGCATACCGCCCTGCATAACCATATCAGGCATAGGAGGAACAGGCTGCTGAGGCATACCGCCCTGCATAGCCATATTCGGCATAGGAGGAACAGGTTGTTGAGGCATACCGCCCTGCATAACCATATCAGGCATAGGAGGAACAGGTTGCTGAGGCATACCGCCCTGCATAGCCATATTCGGCATAGGAGGAACAGGCTGTTGAGGCATACCGCCCTGCATAGCCATATTCGGCATAGAAGCAACAGGCTGTTGAGGCATACCGCCCTGCATATACATGTTCGGCATTGGCTGTGGAGCGTAAATCGGCATACCGTTGAGGTCATAACCGATAAGCTGTGGCTGCATTACAGGCTGTGGAGCGTAAATCGGCATACCATTAAGGTCATAACCGATAAGCTGTGGCTGCTGCATCATAGGCTGCTGATAAGGCTGCTGATACATTCCCGCAGGCGCAGGCTGACCCTGCATATTGTATGGATACTGATTGTACTGCATCTGCTGTGGCTGTTGTGGAAACGGCTGTACAGGCGCCGCAGAAGTATCGGGAACAGAAAGCTGTTCTGGGTCGAGCGTAGGGATATACGGCTCATCAAAAGAATCATTGAGTTCATCGGCTGTAAAAAGGCTCGATGAAGTTTCAGGCACAGCATCGTTTATTGTGAATGTACCTGAACCGATAGTAAATCCGCCTTCATCGTTCTCGGAACGATATCCACCGCGGTCAACCTGTTCAATATTAAGTTTTGAAGGGTCTTCAAGATTGCTTCCGCATTTAACGCAGAATTTGAATTTCCCTTTATTTTCGGAACCGCATTTAGGACATATCATATATATCTCTCCTTTATAAAGAAGAAAGGACAAAAATCATAACATTCAAGAGGTGCTTAATTCTGATAAATAAAGACAGTAAAATAAACACCTTGCAAAAAAATTACAAAGCGAGGGTAAAATCATAGAAAAAACCCGACGGAATAAACCGTAAAATCGTCCGTTCATTTCATATTACATTATACCATTAATAGTATATAATTTCAATAGCTTTTTTAAAAATTGTGCAAATAGGCTCTAAATCTATCGATTGAATTGTATAGTTTTTACAAGTAATTAGAGAAAGTGTTTATTTTTTGGAAATAGTATGGTATAATACTAAAAGATAAATATAAAGAAATAAAAAATGGAGAACAATTATGAAGGAAAATAAAAGAAGCAGTATAAAAAGTGCAAAGCTTTTTACTGAAGTGTGCGTTCTTGTGACTCTCGCAATAACGGCAGTTTATATAGGCGCAAAAGAGATTAGACAGACTGAGGATATTTCAAGAGCTCCGATTGTAGATTCCGGTGCTGATATAGATATTGAAGAGCCGACGGAAGTTGTTGATGAGAATAAAATTATCTTTGAAGGCTCTGAAATTCCGACAAAGGATAAATTCAAAGGCGACCTTATACTTGTAAATAATAATACTCAGTATTTTACAGGCGATGAAGAGCTTGTGTCGCTCAATACTCAGCTCAGACAGGACGGAGTAACAAGCTTTACAGCAAATGATAACAGCCTTAAAGTCCGTAAGGAGATATGCACTCCGCTTGAAAATCTTCTTAATGAGTTCAAGGCTCAGAAGCAGATAGATGACGTTGTAATCATAAGCGGATTCAGAACTCAGGAAAAACAGCAGCAGCTTTATGATGCTGACCTTGTAAAAACAGGACTTGATTATTCCGAGCTTGTGGCAAAGCCGGGATACAGCGAGCATCAGACAGGCTTTGCGGTTGATTTCACAACAAGTACAACATGGGATTATGACGGTCTTGGTGATTATGAATGGATTGACGAGAACTGCTGGAAATATGGATTTGTACTTCGTTATCCTGAGAATAAAACTGATATCACACAGATAAGATATGAGCCATGGCATTACCGTTATGTAGGTGTACCACATGCCTATTATATGTATAAAAACGGTCTTTGCATGGAGGAATATATCGAGAAGCTCAGAAGCTACACTTATGAGGGCGGACATCTTGAATTTACCGATGACCTCGGTGTAAAATACGAGATATATTTTGTAAAATCTGACGACGGTGCGGAAACAACATTTGTTCCTGTTCCCGTAAATGCGACTTATGATATTTCAGGAAATAATGTAGACGGATTCATTGTTACGTTATATGCTGACCAGATAACTGCAATTCCCGGTATGGAGAACACAACATCAGCAGAAAGTCAGGCTGAATAATAATAGTTATACAAAAAGGGTACAGAGCTGAAAATGCTTTGTACCCTTAAATTTTATTAACTGCAAATGTTTGCTTTTCGTTGTTATATATGTAGTGGCGGATATTATCCGCCTGCATAGTGAGTTTTATCGAAAAACGTAATTATTCTGCTGATTCGCCTGTTGTATTTTCTTCATTTTCAGACGCTATATTGACGTATGGAACAAGTGCCATATCCGTTTTCCATTCTCCGTTTATGCATGAAACGTACATTTCCTGTGGTTCATCGCCTTTTGCGGTAGTTACAACAGCGTTGAATTTCAGAGATTTTGTAATACTGAAACGCTTTTCCTTATCTTTCTGATTTACAAAGCTCTTTGCGGCGTTAAGACGTGCTTCTGAAATATATTCTGCGTCAAGAATTTCATAGCTTTTGACTTCTACGCCGAGTGTGCTTGCGGCATTTCCGAGATTGGCTTCCATAGTTTTGAGAAGCTTTTCTTCAGAAACAGGCTCTGTGCCTGAAACGAGATGAAGCATATTGAGGTTTGAATATTTTATAACGTCAGCTGCATTCTTTTCAATCATCATGGCATTGTAGAATTTATCGAGGACTTCCTTTGCGGCTTCATAATCCTCCTGATTTACAGAGTTTTCATCTGTGCTTGAAACAGGAACTCTGTCTGCGATGATACTGCTTTCTTTAACTTTTGTCTTTTCTTCGCAGGCAACAAGAAGGGTTGAAGCGAGAAGTAAAACGGCAATAATTTTTTTCATTGTATATTCCTCCATATAATCTGATACCACTACAATTATAGCAGTAATTGCTTTTTTTGTCCATAGAAATAAAAAATTATCAGAAAATTATCACTTAATTATTGTATAATTAAAAAAGAAGTAGTATAATTAAAATAGAAAAGTAATGGTTTATGAAAGGAAGCATTTATTAATAATGGAAAAAAGGGAACTAAAAAAATATCTTATTTTAGGCGCAATAATAATCGGAATATGCGTTATAGTAAAAAATCTGTCGGTAATATGGTATATAATCAATATTGTATTAAATGCGCTCAATCCGCTTATTCTCGGTGCGGCAATTGCGTATGTATTCAATATTTTTCTTTCATTCTGCGAAAGACATTATTTCCCTAAAAAGAAAACAGGCTTTATAGCTAATACAAGACGTGGAGTATGTCTTGTGTTCTCGCTTGTTTTTATTGTGCTGGTTGCTATACTTCTGTTCAAGGTTGTTGTTCCTGAATTTATAAAAAGTATCGGACTTATATGTGCACAGATTCCTGTTATCGCAAAGGATGTCACAGACTGGGCAATAGAAAAATCAGATAACTTCCCTGATATACAGAATAAACTTATGGAGCTTGATGTTGACTGGGGAGGCTTTGCAAAAACAGCATTTAAGTTTATTACAGTCGGAGCAGGCGGAATTATCGGTTATGTTGCCGATGTCATGAGTGCATTTACGCTTACGCTCACGAGAGTTGTAATTGCGATTATCTTTGCGATTTATCTGCTTATATGCAAGGACGGAATCAAACAGGGCTTGAAAAGAGCTGAAAAAGTATATATAAAACCAACTGTTTCAAGAAAGCTCAATCATATTTTAGGTGTGGCAAATAAAACCTTCAAGGCGTTTTTTGTCGGACAGTTTACAGAAGCAATTGTTCTCGGAATGCTCTGTGCGGGCGGAATGTTCCTGCTAAAGCTTCCTTATGCCGCTATGACGGGAACTGTTGTAGGAGTTACGGCGCTTATTCCGATTGTCGGAGCGTATATCGGTGCGGCTCTCGGTGCGTTTATGATATTAACTGAAAATCCGTCACAGGCACTTGTGTTTCTTATATTCCTTGTTATTTTACAGCAGCTTGAGGGTAATCTTATTTATCCTAAGGTTGTCGGCTCGTCAATCGGACTTCCGGGAATATGGGTGCTTGCCGCAGTAACAGTCGGCGGCTCGCTTTTCGGAATTACGGGAATGTTAATCGGTGTTCCGCTTACAGCAACTATATATAAGCTTGTTTATGAGGATATCGGTAAAAGAGAGAGAGTTCTTGTAAGAAAAAATCATAAAACATCATCAGAGCAGACAAATAAACCCGAAAAAGCGAATAAACAGGATGAAAATGTAAAGAATAAAAATACGAAAAAATAATGTAAATTGTAATTTCTACCAATTAAACATAATAAAAACACAGGCGCAGAAAATTTTTGTTAAGTCTTTCTTTGTAAATATCGTAAATCTGCGATAAATGACAGATTCAGGAAGAAATATTCTCCCTGAAAACAGTTTGAATAGCTAAAAGTTGAAAACTTACAGCAATTTTTTGTGAATATTTTAAAGCCATGGAAGGATTTTGCATTAATTACATTATTTGCTTTGCTCTGACAGGTTGACATTTTGTTTTATGAATGTTATCATTAAATCAGGTAAGGTTACATCACGCTATGTAGTGCAGTGCCAATCGGCAGCTGCTTTAAGGAGAGATTGTTTATGAGTAATGTAATGCCAAATGAATGGAAAGGCTTTGTTGAGGGAAGATGGAGCAGCGGTACTATAAATGTCCGTGACTTCATTCTCAAGAATTATACCGAATATACAGGCGACGCAAGCTTTCTTACTCCGCCGACTGAGGCTACAAAAAAACTCTGGGATATGGTTATTGACCTTTCAGAGCAGGAAAGAGCCAAGGGCGGCGTGCTTGATATGGACACAAAAATAATCTCTACAATAACATCCCATGGTCCCGGATATCTTGATAAGGAGCTTGAACAGATTGTAGGCTTTCAGACAGATAAGCCTTTCAAACGTGCACTTCAGCCTTTCGGCGGAATTCGTATGGCACAGAATGCATGCGAGCAGTACGGCTATAAGGTTGACCCGTCTGTCGTGGAAATTTTCACAAAATACAGAAAAACTCACAATCAGGGCGTTTTTGATGCCTATACACCTGAAATGCGTCTTGCGAGAAAATCCGCAATCATTACAGGCTTGCCTGATGCTTACGGCAGAGGACGTATTATAGGCGATTACCGCAGAGTTGCTCTTTATGGTATCGATAGACTTATTGAGGATAAGAAGCACCAGATTGATACATCACTTGTCCGTATGACTTCAAAGAATATCCGTCTGCGTGAAGAACTTGCAGAACAGGTAAGAGCACTCGAAGAACTTCGTGAGCTTGGTAAGATTTACGGATTTGATATTTCAAAGCCTGCCGCAAATGCGAAAGAGGCTATTCAGTGGCTTTATTTCGGATATCTTGCCGCAGTAAAGGAACAGAACGGCGCTGCAATGAGTCTTGGCCGTACTTCTACATTCCTTGATATCTATATTGAACGTGACCTCAGAAACGGTCTTATTACAGAACAGCAGGCACAGGAATATATCGACCACTTCATTATGAAGCTTCGTCTTGTAAAGTTTGCAAGAACTCCTGAATATAACGAGCTTTTCTCAGGTGATCCTACATGGGTTACAGAATCTATCGGCGGCGTAAGCGTTGACGGAAGATCAATGGTTACAAAGAACAGCTTCAGATATATTCACACTCTTGATAATCTCGGCTCTGCTCCCGAACCGAATATGACGGTTTTATGGTCAGTTAAGCTTCCGAGAAAGTTCAAGGAATACTGCGCTGAAATGTCTATAAAGTCATCATCTATCCAGTATGAAAACGACGACCTTATGCGTGTTATTCACGGTGACGACTATGCGGTTGCATGCTGTGTATCTTCAATGAGAGTCGGCAAGGAAATGCAGTTCTTCGGAGCAAGAGCAAACCTTGCAAAATGTCTGCTTTATGCTATTAACGGCGGTGTAGATGAGCGTCTTAAGATTCAGGTAGGTCCGAGATACAGAATGGTTGAGGGCGATTACCTTGATTATGATGACGTTATGGAAAAATATGATGCTATGATGGAATGGCTTGCAGGGCTTTATGTAAATACTCTCAATGTCATTCATTATATGCATGATAAATACAGCTATGAAAAGCTTCAGATGGCACTTCACGACAGAGATGTAAAGCGTTATTTCGCAACAGGTATCGCAGGACTTTCAGTAGTTGCGGATTCGCTTTCAGCTATAAAATATGCTAAGGTTAAATGTATCAGAGATGAAAACGGCATTGTCGTTGATTATGAGGTTGAGGGCGATTTCCCGAAATACGGCAACAACGACGACAGAGTAGACTCTATTGCCGTAGAACTTGTAAGAACATTTATGGATAAAATCAGAAAGCATCACACATATCGTGACGGTGTGCCTACAATGTCAATTCTTACTATCACATCCAATGTTGTATACGGAAAGAAAACAGGTAATACCCCTGACGGACGTAAAATGGGTGTTCCGCTTGCCCCGGGTGCTAATCCTATGCATGGCAGAGATACTCACGGTGCGGCAGCTTCTCTCTCATCAGTTGCGAAGCTTCCGTTCAGACACGCACAGGATGGCATTTCAAACACATTCTCGATTATTCCTGACGCTCTCGGCAAGGATAACACTGTGTTTATGGGCGATATTGATTTTGATGCATTGATGGAGAATGATAATGATTAAACCCGATGAAAAAAATGACGCTTCTCAGCTTGCAGACCTTATTGATAAACTTATCGAGCAGGGAAGCGGTCACATAAATATAAGCTGTGAAGGAGAAGACGGCGGTATAAGTATTGATACCTTTAAGAGCAATGACTGCTCTTGCAGTAAAGGTGCTTGCTGTCAGCCGACTGAATTTTCCGATGAAGATGAAGAATTATAGGAGGTAATACTATGGCAGATCAGAAACAGGTTGACAATCTCGTAGATATGCTTGACGGCTATGTTCAGAAAGGCGGACATCACCTTAACGTAAACGTATTCACAAGAGAAACACTCCTTGACGCACAGAAGCATCCTGAAAAGTATCCACAGCTCACTATAAGAGTTTCAGGCTATGCGGTAAACTTCAACAAACTCACAAAGGAACAGCAGGACGACGTTATTTCAAGAACGTTCCATTCATCATTATAATAATTCAGGGGCGGACTTCTGTTCGCCCTTTGTGTTTTGGATAAGGAGAAATATGAACGGAAAAATACATTCAATAGAAAGCTTCGGAACAGTTGACGGCCCCGGAATACGTCTTGTGGTATTTATGCAGGGGTGTCCTATGAGATGTCTTTATTGCCACAATCCTGATACATGGAGCGTCAATGGCGGCAGAGAAGTATCTGCACAGGAAATTATAGACGAGTATGAAAAGTATAAGGAGTTCCTGACAAACGGAGGAATTACAATAACAGGCGGCGAGCCTCTTATGCAGATTGATTTTGTAACAGAGGTTTTTATGCTTGCAAAGCAGAAGAATATCCATACCTGTCTTGATACTTCGGGTGTTACATTCAGAAGCGATAATACCGAAAAATTCGATAGGCTTATGGAATATACAGACCTTATCCTACTTGATATAAAGCATATCGATTCTTTAAAGCACAAAGAAATAACATCACACAGCAATGAAAATATACTTGCATTTGCACGTTATCTTAAAGAAAAGGACATCCCTGTATGGATAAGACACGTTGTTGTTGAGGGATATACGGATAATGAGGAGGATTTGCTTGAACTGGGAAAATTCCTTTCCTCTATGAAAAATATGAAGGCGCTTGATGTTCTTCCGTATCACGATATGGGCAGAGTAAAGTATGAAAAGCTTGGATTGGAATATCCGCTGAAAGATATTCAGCCTCTTTCGAAAAGTGAGGCTGTAAAAGCGAGGGATATAATTATTCGTGGTATAAAGCAGGGACTAAGAGAAAAAACTGAATAATGTAAAACAGGGGTAATTATGAACAAATTGTAAACAAATCATAATACCCCTTGATTTTTTTGCAGAATGGTTTATACTTATATTAGCACTCTAAACGTGAGAGTGCTAATCAAGCGATATAAATAAATATTAAAATACAGGAGATGTTTTTATGGCAACAAAGGAATTCAAGGCAGAGTCCAAAAGACTTCTTGAAATGATGATTCACTCAATCTATACACATAAGGAAATTTTCCTCAGAGAGCTTATTTCAAATGCAAGCGATGCTATTGATAAGCTTTACTTCAAGTCACTTACAGATGACAGCGTAGGTCTTAACAAGGACGATTTTGCTATTGAAATCAAGCTTGATAAGGATAACCGCACACTTACAATTATCGATAATGGTATCGGTATGACAGAGGAAGAACTCGAAAACAACCTCGGTATTATCGCAAACAGCGGTTCACTTAAATTCAAGAGTGAAAACAAGCTTGATGAAGAAAGTCAGATTATCGGTCAGTTCGGCGTAGGCTTCTATTCAGCATTTATGGTTGCTAAGAAGGTAACTGTAATTACAAAGGCTTACGGCTCAGATAAGGCTTATAAGTGGGAATCTGAGGGCGTTGAAGGATACTCAATTACAGAATGTGAAAAGGATAGTGCAGGTACTGTAATTATTCTTGAAATCCTTGAAGATACAGACGATGAAAAGTATTCTGATTTCCTTGAACAGTACAGAATAAAGGAACTTGTAAAGAAATATTCAGATTATATCCGCTTCCCTGTTAAAATGGAAATGAAAAAGAGCAGAAGAGTTGAAACAGAGGGCGAGGATAAGGATGCTGAGCCTAAATTCGAGGACTATACAGAAATCGAAACACTCAACAGCATGGTTCCTATCTGGAAGAAGAATAAATCAGAGCTTAAAGATGAGGATTATAACAGATTCTATATCGAAAAGTTTATGGATTACACAAATCCGCTTAAATATATGCACGTTAAGAATGAAGGTAATGCAACTTATAATGCGCTCCTTTATATTCCTTCAAAGGCTCCTTATGATTATTATACAAAGGAATTTGAAAAGGGACTCCAGCTTTATTCAAACGGCGTTCTTATCATGGATAAGTGTGCAGACCTCCTTCCTGACTATTTCAGCTTTGTAAAGGGTCTTGTTGACTCTGAGGATTTATCTCTCAACATTTCAAGAGAAATGCTCCAGCACGACAGACAGCTTAAAATTATTGCTAAAAGTCTTGAAAAGTCAATCAAGAATGAACTTTCAAAGATGCTCAAGAATGAGCGTGAAAAGTATGAAGAATTCTTCAAGGCATTCGGTTTACAGCTTAAATTCGGAGTTTACAACGGCTTCGGAATGAACAAGGATACACTTAAGGATCTTCTTCTCTTTACATCATCAGCTGAGAATAAGCTTACAACTCTTGAAGAATATGTTTCAAGAATGAGAGAGGATCAGAAATATATCTACTATGCTACAGGTGAAAGCGTTGCCCGTATCGAACAGCTTCCACAGACAGAGCTTGTAAAGGATAAGGGCTATGAAATTCTTTATCTTACAGAAAATGTTGATGAATTTGCAATCAAGATGCTTATGAACTATGATGATAAGGAATTCAAGTCTGTTTCAGCAAGCGACCTTGACCTTGAATCTGATGAAAAGAAGGAAGAGCTTAAGGCTAAGGAAGAAGAAAATTCAGATATGTTCAAGCTTATGCAGGAAAATCTCGGTGATAAGGTTTCAAAGGTAAGACTTTCAAAGCGTCTTAAATCTCATCCTGTATGTATTACAAGCGAGGGCGAAATTTCACTTGAAATGGAAAAGGTGCTTAACGCTATGCCAACAGACCAGAAGGTTAAGGCTGAACGAGTTCTTGAAATCAATCCTGACCACGCTATTTTCGAAAAGCTTACAGCTCTTTATAACAGCGATAAGGAAAAGCTCAGCAAATACAGCCAGCTTCTTTACAATCAGGCATTACTCATTGAGGGACTTCCTGTTGAAAATCCTGTTGAGTTCTCAAATCTTATCTGCGAATTAATGTAATAAAATTAAGGGCGGATGGTATCCGCCCCTACATAGCGAGTTAATGTAATATAAAAGGGTATCAGGTGCTTGAAGACTGATACCCTTAATGTTTTGTTATGTTATTTTCCGTATTGTGCAATGTGCTTTTTTATACATTCAAAAGATTCATCGCTTAGGTCGTGTTCAATCTTGCATGCGTCCTGTGCGGCGATTTCTTCCGGAACACCAAGTCTTATGAGTACATCTGTTATAATATGATGCCTTTCGTATATTCTTTCGGCAATTGCAAGTCCCTCAGCTGAGAGAGTTATAAATCCTCCCGAATCGATTGTGATAAGTCCGTCGTTTTTCAGTATGCTCATTGCACGGCTTACGCTCGGTCGTGAGAGATTTAGTTCATTTACTATGTCAATAGAACGTACTTCGGATTTCTTTTTGCTTAGAAGAAGTATAGTTTCAAGATAATTTTCGCCCGATTCGTGAATGCTCATATTGTCATACCTCCTCACATTAGTTGGCAGAATCTGATTTTTTCTTTGAATACAATTCTATTGCCTTATTAATAAGAAATTGTGCGAGTACAGAGCATAATGTTCCTGTTATAATTCCGCCGATTACATCACTCGGATAATGCACACCGATATAAAGCCTTGAAAATGCAATTATGACTGCAAGGATAAATGCAGGTATACCAAATTTTTTTGGCAGATTTCTCAGCATAACAACTGCGGCGGAAAATGAACTTGAAGTGTGCCCTGACGGGAATGACGAATCGCTGACGGAAACCAGATTATTAAGCCCGTCAAGCGTTACAAACGGTCTTGTGCGGTCTATCAGCTTTTTCAGCATCATATTGTTGAAAAGCAGCGAGAATATAAGCGACAGCGCACATATTGCCCCGACTTTTCTTGTTTTTTTCGGTATAAGAAGTATGAGCGAGAGAACAATCCATATTCTTCCGCCATTTCCGAGCGAAGTCAGAAAAATGAAAATATCATTAAGCAGGTCTGTGCGTAAATTATTCTGAATCCATAGCAGTATTTCGCCGTCAAGGCGAAGTAAAGAATCAATGAAGCTGATAACGGCATTCCTCCCGTAAAATATAATATACACTTTAAAAGTAATTATATCATATATTATTAATTAAATCAAGAAATTTTATTATTAAGGATAATATATTTTGCATATAATTGATGTTTAAAAACTGGACAAATGTAAAACAATATGATATAATCAAAATGTATAAGCATTTTTCGCTTGGACTAATAAACTGCGTTTCGCTTGAAAAGGACGGCTTTATATGGCTAATAATTATGATGTTATTATAGCAGGAAGCGGTGCGGCAGGACTTTATGCCGCTATAAATCTTCCCAGCGAGCTGAAAATTCTGATTATTTCCAAAAGGGAAATGACGCTTTGTAACTCTGCTCTTGCTCAGGGCGGTATTGCGGGTGTTTATAATTCTCCTGAGGATAATATTCAGTTTCATCAGAATGATACTCTTATTGCAGGAGGATTTAAAAATAATACAGAAACTGTCCACATGCTTGTAAGCGAAGCGTGTGTGGATATCGAAAAGATAATAAATCTTGGTGTTGATTTTGACCGTAATCCTGACGGTTCGCTTCACCGTACACTTGAGGGCGGTCATTCCCGCCACCGTATTTTTCATCATAAGGATGCTACGGGTTTGGAAATTCTCACAACACTTCTTGAACGTGTGAGAGAGCTTGATAACGTAACACTTATGGAAAATACACTGTTGTGCGGTCTTGAAAAGACTTCAACAGGATTCAGTGCAAATCTTCTTGTAAACGATGAATATATGACCTGTAATTCGCATTTTGTCATACTTGCGACAGGCGGTATAGGCAGAGTTTACGAATATACAACGAATTCGGCTATTGCAACAGGTGACGGAATAACATTTGCTTATGAAATGGGCGCTGATATTAAAAATCTCAGCTTTGTCCAGTTCCATCCGACTGCATTCAACAATCGTCATACAAGAGAGTGTTTCCTGATTTCAGAAGCAGTAAGAGGCGAGGGTGCGTATCTTCTCAACTGTAATCATGAACGCTTCATGCATAATTATGATGATCGTCTTGAACTTGCACCGAGAGATGTTGTTTCACATGCAATTATTCTTGAAAGCAGAAAGCTCGGTTCGACTGATTTTTATCTTGATATTACACATAAGGACAGCGAATTTATAAAATCACGTTTCCCTATGATTTACAAGAATCTTCTTGAACAGGGCTACGATCTTACAAAGGATTGTATTCCTATTTTCCCATGTCAGCATTACCTTATGGGTGGAATCAATGTTGACGGAAATGCTCTTACTGCTATTGAGGGGCTTTATGCCGCAGGTGAATGCTCGCATACAGGCGTTCACGGAAATAATCGTCTTGCAAGTAATTCTCTGCTTGAAGCACTTGTGTTCTCAAGACATGCCGCTATGGATATTGCCTCAAAGCTTGATAAGTGCCCGAAGGAGTTTGAGGAATACAAATTCGACAATTCTAACCGCAAGGAAGCAATTCCGCATGGTCTGCGTACAGAGATACGCCATATTTTACAGCAAAGCTATTTTGTTATTCCCGACAGCAAGGCGGCTGTCAAGGGCTTTGAGCGTGTAAAAGAGATAAAAGACATTCTTACGAGCGGAAATTTCATAATCAATGCTGACTTTGTAGAGGCTAAATCTCTTGCAACTGTCGCATATATTATCTTAAAAGAAGTAATATAACTTTATCTGCTTACCTTGAAAGGAGAATTTTTTTATGAAGCTTACACAGGCTTATATTGACAACATTATAAATACTGCTCTGAATGAGGATATAAATTATATCGATGTTACAACCGATAATCTTATTTCCGAAGACCATACAAGCTCTGCATATTATATTGCAAAGGATACAGGGGTTCTCTGCGGAATTGATATTGCAAAGAGAGTTTTTGAGCTTGCAGGCGGAAATGTTGAGTTTGAAACACTTATAAATGATGGCGCTGAAGTGAAAAAAGGTGATATTATCGCAAAGATGAAAGGCAGTACAGCTACACTGCTTAAAGGCGAAAGAACTGCACTCAACCTTTTACAGCATCTTTCGGGAATTGCAACAGCTACAAATAAGTGCGTGAAGCTTGTTGAGGGAACAAAAGCATCTATCACAGATACAAGAAAGACTCTTCCGGGACTTCGTGCGCTTCAGAAATATGCCGTAACAGTCGGCGGAGGAAAGAATCATCGTTTCAATCTTTCTGACGGTGCTATGCTCAAGGATAATCACCTTGACGCATACGGTGGAATTACAGGTGCAGTTACAGCTCTTCGCAAAAAAATCGGTCATATGGTAAAAATTGAAGTTGAGGTAAGAAATCTTACAGAGCTTCAGGAGGCAATCGACAATAAATGCGAAGTTATTATGCTTGATAATATGAGCTGTGAGGATATGGCAACTGCTGTTGAAATCACAAGCGGCAGAGCGTTGCTTGAAGCATCGGGTAACGTTACAGCTGAAAATATCAGAAGCATTGCTGAAACAGGAGTAGATATTATTTCTCTCGGTGCGCTTACACATTCAGTAAAATGCTTTGATATTTCTATGAGAATCGAAAAATAAAAAATGAGTTCAGGGGCGGAGAATATCCGCCCTTAGTTTATGCAATAATTTCACAAACTGTATAAAAATATTGATTTTAACGCTGAATAATGCACTATACTGACGAATTACAAAAAAACGCTTGACAAAATGTAAAATCAGAGGTATAATATAAAAGCTGATTAACGAGGCGTAACTCAGTTTGGTAGAGTGCTTGGTTTGGGACCAAGATGCCGCAGGTTCGAGTCCTGTCGCCTCGACCATCATTTCAGCTTCGAAAAACTTTTTCAAAAAAATTTGAAAAAGGTATTGACAAGTTTGAAAAGATGTGTTATAATAATTAAGCGTTAAAGCTGGTGTAGCTCAGTTGGTAGAGCAGCTGATTTGTAATCAGCAGGTCGGGGGTTCGAGTCCGTCCACCAGCTCCAATTTCTATCAGCATGTCTGATAGATTTTATTTTGAATAATGATGGGAGAGTTCCCGAGTGGCCAAAGGGGGCAGACTGTAAATCTGTTGCTTCTAGCTTCGGTGGTTCGAATCCACCCTCTCCCACCAAAATTATTCAGATATGCTTTTTCCCTCCCGCAATTTCGTTTGCGGTTTTTTTATGCCAATTTGTAATGATTAAGCTTAGCCTTGCAAATCCTGCAAGGACTTTTTTATGCCCTAAAAAAAAGGGGATTTGCATTAAATATTGATTGCATTGTGCAGAAATATATCTTTTTTGCAGTAGAAAATCAGAGTTAAATCAATAAAACCGACGCTTTGCGTCGTTTACATAAGTAACAAACCATATTTATTTCGGAGGAATATCCAATGGTAAGAGAAGATTTAAGAAATGTAGCGATTATCGCTCACGTTGACCACGGCAAAACAACACTCGTAGACGAAATGCTCAAACAGGGCGGCGCTTTCAGAGAAAATCAGAACGTAGCCGAAAGAGTTATGGACTCTGATGATATCGAGCGTGAACGAGGTATTACAATACTTGCTAAGAATACTTCTGTTTGCTATAACGATATCAAGATTAATATCATTGATACTCCCGGACATGCTGACTTCGGCGGCGAGGTTGAACGTGTTCTTAAAATGGTTGACGGCGTTATTCTTCTTGTTGACGCAGCGGAAGGCCCTATGCCACAGACACGTTTTGTTCTTTCAAAGGCACTTGAAATGGGACACAAGATTATTGTTGTTGTAAATAAGATTGACCGTCCTGATGCTCGTCTTGACGAAATCGGTGATGAAGTTTTAGAGCTTCTTCTTGAACTTGATGCAAACGATGACCAGCTTGAAAGTCCTATTCTTTTCTGCTCAGGCAGAAGCGGTACTGCTTCACTCAGTCAGTATGAGGCAGGTACAGACCTCAAGCCTTTATTCGATACTATCATCAATTACATTGAACCGCCTAAGGGCAACGAGGATGAGCCGCTTCAGATGCTTATTTCTTCTATTGACTATAATGAATATGTCGGCAGAATCGGCATCGGCAGAATTGAAAGAGGTTCAATCAAGGTAAATCAGCAGGTTTCAGTATGTGATTATACAGAATCAAAGGCACCATATAATTCAAAGATTGTTTCACTTCTTCAGATTCAGGGACTTAACAGAGTTCCTGCACAGGAAGCAACTGTCGGTGATATCGTATGGATAAGCGGTATTGAAAATGTCACTATCGGCGATACAATCTGCGATACAGAATGCAGAGAGGCTATTCCTTTCGTTAAAATAAGCGAGCCTACTGTTGAAATGACATTTGCTGTAAACGATAGTCCGTTTGCAGGCAAAGAGGGTAAATTCGTTACTTCAAGACAGCTTCGTGACCGTCTTTTCAAGGAGCTTCTCCGTGACGTTTCACTCCGTGTAACCGAAACAGAAACTACTGATGCTTTCAGAGTTGCAGGCAGAGGTGAAATGCATCTTTCAATTCTCATTGAAAATATGCGTCGTGAGGGCTATGAGCTTTCAGTTTCAACTCCGAGAGTTCTTTTCAGAGAGGGCGAAAACGGACAGAAGCTTGAACCAATCGAAAGACTTGTTATTGATGTTCCTGAAGAGAGCGTAGGCTCTGTTATGGAGAAAATGGGAAGCCGTAAGGGCGAGCTTGTAGAAATGCATCCACAGGGTAATCGTATGAGAATAGAATTTCTTGTTCCTGCAAGAGGTCTTTTCGGATATAAGAGTGAATTCCTTACTGATACAAAGGGTGAGGGTATCATGAGTCACGTTTTCGAGGGCTATGAGCCATACAAGGGCGATATCGACAGACGTAACACAGGCTCACTTGTATCATTTGAAACAGGCGAGGCTGTTACTTACGGACTTTATAATGCACAGGAAAGAGGTCAGCTCTTTATTACAGCAGGTACTCCTGTTTATGAGGGTATGATTGTCGGAGCTTCTCCTAAAACAGATGACCTCGTTGTAAATGTATGTAAGAGAAAGCATCTTACAAATACACGTGCAAGCGGAAGCGATGATGCATTAAGACTTGTTCCTCCAAGAGTATTGAGTCTTGAAGATTGTCTTGAATTCCTTGCAGACGATGAGCTTCTTGAAGTAACACCTGAATCATTGAGAATCAGAAAGAGAATTCTGAATAATTCAATGAGAGCAAAGAGCAAAGCAAAAGCATAATTACAGATTAAGGCAACATCGCACAAGGCTGTGTGGGGTTGCCTTAAATAGTTGACATTTACTTTTGGTTATGTTAGAATATCTGTAAAAAGCAAAGGAATGTAAAAATGGAAGTATTAATTGCAATTGCGGTTATATTTGTTTTGCTTTTCTGTTTGGGGATAAGTACGGAAATAATAATTAAAATTGCTGTCGGTATTGTATGCCTGATGATTTTATTTATGGCAGTAGTTTTCGTTTATGCTTCTGTTATTATGATATGCGGTAAAAAAGTGAATGGCTTTTTCAGCGGAGCTGATAATGAGGATAACGGAAAAATTTCTTATGCCCGTTATATGATAGACGGCGAGGAATACAGAAACTTATTTCCGCTGGAAACTATTGTCAGAAAGAAAATCTATAACCCTGACAAAGAAGTAAAGCTTATTCTTAATAAAAAAGCAAAACGCTGTATGGATAAAAACGCAGTTGTTTGCTGTATACTGGGGCTTACAGTCAGTGTTATTCTGATTGTTTGTATTTGTCTATTGTATAAAATAGTGTTGTAAGGAGCGTTTTTATGAAAAGATTCAGATTTCTTGCACTTCTGATGTCAGCCATGCTTATTGCGGGTGCTGCTGTCAGCTGTAAGGATGATAAGGATAAAGCTAAATCATCTGAAATCGTTGCAAGCGATGGAAGCAAGCTTTCGGGGATTGTTTCTCCTGACAGCGAGTCTGATGAGGTGGAGCTTGGCGATTATCGTGTTACAGAGAGTGGTACAAAGGTTTATTATGAAGAGGATAAAACTCCTGTAGAGCTTGTTCTTGCCGTTGAAAAATATTTCAAGGCAATAGCTGAAAAGGATTTTGATGCATACTGTGAGATTGTACAGCCTGAATATGCCGAAGTTTACGGTGACTATCTTGAGGCAAAGAATGATTCTATTCAGAATTCATTTGAGCTTCAGAGTGAAAACTGTGAAGTTCAGGTAGGCGGAAAATATAAGCTTACAAGAATAAGAATAGAAGCTTCTGAGGAGGATCTTTCTGAGGGCTATTTTGAAGTTCTTGAAGGACTTATGGGTGAAGGCACTGCACAGAAGATGAAAGATGCCGCTGATGAGCTTATAACTATTGTTTTCTTTGTTATGGTAGAAGCAGAGGGTGAAGAGCATTTCCTCGCACAAGAAAGCAAAATGATTATAGCAAAGCAGGACGGAAAATACTTTATCATGGCATAGGAGGCTGTTTTATGAAAAAACTGGGACATATATTACTTGCATTAAGTCTTTTTGTTTCTTCTGTTGCATTTACTTCGTGCAAAGATGAAGAAAAGAAAGAAGGAATGATGCCAAGCGGCACAAATATAGCAGAGCAGGATATGCCATACGGTGCAACAATTACAAAAATGCTGCCTGAGAATTTTCCTGAAATAAAAATAACAACAGAATATGACAACCGTTTTCTCAGCGAGGATGAAGCGGCTCTTGTATCAAATTATTTTCTTGCTGTAAATAACAATGATGTTGAGCTTTTAAGAAGTCTTTACTATGAGGGATATTCCGATTATTACAGCAAATATATAGGATTTTTTGATACAAGTGCATATCTCAGCGGTATGAGAGAGGACATGACAGAGCTTATCAAAGATGAATATGAGTTTGATTATATACTTATCAACGATTGTATAAAGTCAACAGATGATGCGGCTTCTTCTTTTGTTTTCTCTACAGTTGACGATCTTTTAAAGAAATTCGGGGAAGAAAGAGATAATGCGGATATCACAAATCGGGTAAATTCACGCAAGGTTGTCCGTGTTGAAGCATTTTATACAAATGAAAACGGAGATTATTCGCTTTCTAACAGATATGGTAATGATATAGACATATACATTTATCGTATAAACGGAAAAGCGTACATTATGTAATTATAAAACAATCTGAAAAGAGGGCTTTGTGCCCTCTTTTTTTGAGGAGAAAAAATTTTTTGAAAAAAATTGAAATTTCTTGTAACGAAACTGAAACAAGCGAGTCTTATTAGTGTAAGGGGGTGAAAAAGTGAACTCAGTCGAAGCGCTTTATGACAAATATTTTCACGATGTATACCTTTATTTAAAATCTCTTACCCGAAGTGACGATTTAGCCGAGGAACTAACTCAGGAAACTTTTTTCAAGGCTATGAAATCTACTTCACAGTATCGTGGGGATTGCGATATTCGTGTGTGGCTGTGTCAGATTGCGAAAAATACATTCTTTACAGCTGCAAAGAAGAGTAAACGCACAACAGATGATGAAATACCTGAAACAATTGCAGATAATACTGTTTCAATTGAGGATTCATTGATTGATAAATCTCAGGCTATGGAGATACATAAGATACTTCATAATATGGAGCCGACTTATAAAGAGGTATTTACGCTAAGGGTTTTTGGTGAGCTTTCTTTTTCGCAGATAGGTGAAATCTTCGGAAAGACAGAAAGCTGGGCAAGAGTAACATTTCATAGAGCAAAGCTTAAAATTATAAACGAGATGGAGGAATAGAAATGACAAAGGCTTGCGAGTTAATACAGGATTTGCTTCCGCTTTATGCTGATAATGTGTGTAGCGAGGAGTCAAGAAAAGAGGTTGCACAGCATATTGCAGAGTGTGATAGCTGTAAGGAAATGCTGAGGAAAATGGATACACAGCTTGTAGTTCAGGCGGATAAGGATATAAAAGTTATCAGAAGCGTGAAAAAACGTATTCTTACAGAAAAAATTGCATCAGCAGCAGTAATTGCAATTTTTATAATCGGTATTTTTACGGGGATTATGTTTCATTTGATTAATACAGATTGTACAATGGATTACGAGAAGTATAATCTTGCGGAAAATGTAGCAGTCAAGCAGGATGAAAACGGCGATGTGTGGCTTGTAAGAAAAAATGAAGCGACTCTTTCGTGGTTCGTTTTCCCTGATGTTATGGACGAAAACGGCAATAAAATGAGTGATAAAGGCTTTGAAAGAGAAAAAGCCGAAGCGATGACATATACTTTGAAACAGCGTAAAATAGACAGCTTTCTGACGACAACAAAATTTATGACTGTAAAAGACGTTATTGCAAAAGATGAATATACACTTCTTTTCAATGTAAATGAAAAGGAAAAAATCAACGAAATTTATTATTATGACGATAAGACAGATAAGGATTATCTGCTTTGGGAAAGGGAAAACTAATGGAAAACAAGAGATTTTATACAGTAGGAATTATTATGGGAATTTTATCGGGAGTTTTAGGCTTTTTCGCACTCCCTGTTGAAAGTATTATACTTTCAGTTGTAGGCGTTATACTATCAGTGAAAAATAAAAGCAGATACAGAACAACACTTGCAATTGTGCTTTGTGTAATTGCTGCTGTTTTTTCGGCAATGTTTCTTGCAATTCTGTTTCTTACTCCTGATACAACATCAAGCTACTGGTTTACAAAAATCTTTAATGCCTGATATATAGAAAAATCATAGCATCTATGCGGACACAGCATAACGTGTCCGCATTTTTTACGATAATTGCATTTCTTAATGCAATTGACAGGAATAAGCTGTGAATTTTTTGTCAAAAACAAGTTTTTTATGCAAAAAAGGTATTTACAAAAGCTTTTGTTTATGTTATTATAATATGTGAAGTTATATGCGTTCCGTGTTTTTGTCGGGACTCAATAACCCCTAATTTATTTTATTTTTTAGGAGGACTAATCCAATGGCAAGAAAAATGAAAACCATGGACGGTAATAATGCTGCTGCTTGGGCATCATACCCATTTACAGACTTAGCTGCTATTTACCCAATTACACCATCTTCAGTTATGGCTGAAGTTACTGACCAGTGGGCATCAAAGAACAAGAAGAATCTTTTCGGCTATCCTGTAACTGTTGTTGAAATGCAGTCAGAAGCAGGTGCTGCAGGTACAGTTCACGGCTCTCTTGCTGCCGGTGCTTTAACTACAACTTATACAGCTTCACAAGGTCTTCTTCTCATGATTCCTAACATGTATAAGATTGCCGGTGAGTTG
>JAFWWU010000111.1 GCA_017523285.1 Ruminococcus sp. | reverse complement strand
GTTCAGGGGCATACCGAAACACTCTGGAGCATGCTGAGAAGATATAACATTCCTGTTTTCATTTTCGTAAACAAAATGGATTCAGACAGCGCCGACAAGCAGGCTGTTTTAAAAGAACTTAAAAAGCGTCTGAGCGATAACTGTGTTGACTTTTCAATCGAACGTGATTCTGAGGAATTTTATGATTCGCTTGCTGTATGTGACGAAAATATGCTTGAAGAAATGCTGTCGGAAGAAAAAATCTCCGATGAGCAGATACGCACAGCTATTTCTCAAAGAAAAATCTTTCCATGCTGTTTCGGCTCAGCACTGAAAAACGATAAGGTGACAGATTTCATTGATATTCTCGATAAATTTACTCAATGTCCTGCATACAGCTCGGATTTCGGCGCAAAAGTTTATAAAATCACCGAAGATGAACAAGGCAATCGCCTTACACACTTAAAGGTAACAGGCGGAGTTCTGAAAGTAAAAGACCTTATAAACGGAATAACTGACGGCGAGCAATGGTCCGAAAAGGTCAATCGCATAAGGATTTATTCGGGAGCTAAATTTTCTGCCGTAGATTTAGCAGAATGTGGAACTGTCTGCGCTGTCACAGGTCTTTCACGCACATTTCAGGGGCAGGGGCTTGGCATCGAAAAAGACTCCGATGCCGCTATGACAGAGCCTGTACTCACATATAAAGTTGAATTCCCTAAGGATATTGATAATTTCACTGCGCTCTCAATGCTTAGAAAAATCGAAGAAGAAGAACCACAGCTTCACGTTTTATACAATGAACAGCTGAAAGAAATTCACATTCAGCCAATGGGCGAGGTACAGCTTGAGATACTAAGAAGCATCGTGAAAAAACGCTTCAACACAGATATTTCATTTTCTCAGGGCAGCATCGCCTATAAGGAAACTATCGCAAATATCGTCGAGGGCATAGGGCATTATGAGCCTTTAAAGCATTACGCAGAAGTCCATCTTCTGCTTGAACCAATGCCGAGAGGAAGCGGAATTACTCTTGCCTGTGATTGCAGTGAGGATATTCTCGATAAGAATTATCAGCGTCTTATACTCACTCATCTTGCAGAAAAAAATCATATCGGAGTCCTTACAGGATCTCCGATTACAGATATAAAGATTACTGTTGCAAGCGGAAAAGCTCACTTGAAGCATACCGAGGGAGGCGATTTCCGTCAGGCGACATATCGTGCTGTACGTCACGGTCTGCGAAAAGCGGAAAGCATTTTGCTTGAGCCATTTTACAATTTCACGCTTGAAATTCCGTCTGAATGTACAGGTCGTGCAATGAACGACATTCAGCAGATGTGCGGAGAGCTTAATTCTCCCGAAACTCTCGGAGAAAACGTAATCATCAGAGGAAGTGCGCCTGTATCTGAGCTTTGGGAATATCAGCAGACAGTAACCGCCTATACCAAAGGCAGAGGAAAGCTAACCTGCACTTTAAAAGGATATGAGCCGTGTCATAACACAGATGAAGTAACAGAAAAAATCGGCTATAATCCTGATTGTGATATCGATAATTCAGCCGATTCTGTTTTCTGCTCTCACGGTGCAGGATTTGTTGTAAAGTGGAATGAAGTTGAGGAGCATATGCACCTTGAAAGCGTTCTTAAATCCAAAACAGAGGATGTACCGCAGCTTGTAACTCCGAGAAGAATAAATGAGTTCCGAAATCGCCTTGTCGAAGACAAAGAGCTTATGGAAATCTTTGAACGCACATACGGAAAAATCAATCGTGATTCAAGAACAGCGCTCTATACAGAAAAAAATAAAGAGCCTGCCCCAAAAACCAAAGCCAAGCCTGTTCCTAAAGGTCCGGAATATCTGCTTGTAGACGGATATAATATAATTTTTGCCTGGGACGAGCTGAAAAAAATCGCCGCAGATAATCTTGACGCTGCAAGAAGTCAGCTTATAAATATTCTTTGCAACTATCAGGGATTTCGTCAATGCGAGCTTATTCTTGTATTTGACGCATACAAAGTAAAGAATAATAAGGGCGAAATCGAAAAAGTCCACAATATAAGTGTTGTATACACAAAAGAGGCCGAAACTGCTGACTCATACATTGAAAGAGTTACACACGAGCTGAGCAAAAATCATCGTGTAAGAGTTGCAACCTCAGATAATCTCGAACAGATGATTATTCTCGGAAACGGAGCATACAGAATGTCCGCAAAGGATTTTTATCTTGAAGTCAAGGAAGTTGAAAAGGCTATAAGAGAGTTTATAAAGTAAAAAATCGCACAATGAAGTTAATTTTCATTGTGCGATTAGTTTTTATTCCGAATACACCCACAGAATAAATGTGGAGTAATTCATTTTATCATAAGCATCCTTGTCAGCGATACGTTCTTCAAGCTGTTTTTCGTCTATATAGCCGTTTTTATACGCTGTCAGAAACGCATCATCGGATAAACCCGTAAGCTGTGAGTAATCAAGCTCTTCTATATATCCGCTTTCGTACATTTCTATATTGTACTTTGCGATACAAGCGTCAGGACGTGAAAAACAAAGCAGAGCAAACATTCCGATAAATACGATACCGAAATATTTTACTATATTGAAATTGCGCTTGAACTGTCTTATAATAATCATCACAAACAGGAAAGTAAGCAAAATCATAAACCACATTGTATAAACTCTGAGCTGAGTAAGTCCGTATTTGGAAATATACATAATCATTTTTGCGATAGCCGTTGCAATAATAAACAGTGTAAATGCACATAAAACAAGAATATACGCTCTGAGAGCCTTAGTTTTACCGCCGCCCTCATTCTTCGCACAGTAATTCATAACAATTATTACTATGAGGTTTATAACTGCAACAATCATAAGCTCTGAAAAACCGCTTCTTGCATATTCAGCATAGCTGTATCCTTCGGGAAGCTCTGCCGCAAACGGAGATATAAAATACGCTATCTGAGAAAATACATATATAACATATAGAATACATATAGGAGTTGCAGAGGCATATAATGCAATATTCTTGATTTTTCTTGACTTTTCAAGCATTTCGTTGAAGCTATCTGTAGTCAGAATATGCTTTTCACTGAGATTTGCATTTGAATAGAACACACCGAAAATATAACACGAAACAGGAATTGAAAAAACAATTCTTAAGATTATCTGTCGTATATTCAGATCTTCAAACGAATTGGTAATATTCGCCATTATTGCATTAAACATATTATCAGCATCAAGAAGCTGAAAAAGCACTATAACAGTAAGAGGAATCGACACTATAAGAGCAAGTACAATTGTTACAAAATTCGAACCTGCCTTTGATCCCTTCAAGCCTGCACCTGCCGCATAAACTTCTTTATCGAAATTATTAAACGGCAATTCAAGGAATGATTTAAGCATAGCTATCGGCAAAAAGCTTTCTATTTTCTTATGCCCGCATGAAACAGAATAAATAAAAAATCCTATAAGAACTGTAAGAAAAACAGTATCAAGAAATTTTATAAATCCGTTTTCGGTTAATGAAAACGCGACAGAAAACGTATATATTACGCCTGCTGTGATTTTATTGAAGCGTGAAAACTTATATTCTTTCTTTTTCAGATAAACAATTGCCATAGTATTGAGTGCAGAGAAAAGAAAAGTAGAGATAATTCCGTTTTCCTTTACCAATACACAGCTTATTATAATGTAAGCTATTGCAAATATTATAAAAGAATATGCTTTTTCAATTTTCGCGAATTTCCTTGATGACTCCTTTACATCATTTTTTTCAATAAATTCACTTATTTCATTGCTGTTGTAAATTTCAGGTGTGTCATACATGATTTTTCTCCTCCTTGCTGAAAATAACATATAGATAGATTATTATCATTCCTGCCGCATAGCAGATAATATCGCTCCATAAACCTGTTGTTCCTATTATAATCCTCAGAATACTTCCCTGCGGAATATGCAGTATATCACATATTCCTATATACTGCATAAATTCTACAAAGCAAGCAAATATAAATATCAGAAATGGCAATGTTTTCTTTAATGCGGAAGTAAATATCCGTATCAGACAATATAATGTCGGAATTACTATTACATCGCCCAGACTGTATCTGATAAATCCGCCTGCATATCTGCCAATCAGAATTTCAAGCATCAGAAATACAAGAAATGCTATCAGATAAAAAATCCTATTTTTCATTGCTCCACTCCAGAATATCTCCGGGCTGACAGTCAAGCACCTCACATATTTTTTCAAGTGTTGAAAATCTTATTGCTTTCGCTTTGCCCGTTTTCAGTACAGAGAGATTTGCAGGTGTGATTTCAATTTTTTCCGCAAGCTCATTTGACGACATTTTTCGTTTCGCCATCATTACATCAAGATTTACAATTATCGGCATAAAATCATCCCTCCGTTAAATAGTGAAATCGTTTTCAGATTTGATTTCTACCGCTTTTTCAAAAACATTTTTCAGAACTCTCATTATAAGCCCGAACATTACGCAGAAAAAGCCTGCGAATATAAATATATTTCGCCATAACGCAAGAACAGTCATCAATATACCGCCGGACATACACATCCATGATATTGCTCTTAGACAGCGTGTATTTCTTTCGATAAACACTTCTCCTTTGTTAATGTTTCCAAGAAGAATAAGCAGTTCTTTCATTGCGTTAATCGCAACAGCCTCACCCATATAGAGTATCACGCACATCGGTATAAATACATCCCTGTCGCCAAGTATACCTCCGCTGTCAGAAACTGCATCATACCATTCTGCAATGGTTGGTATGAAAAAAAGCAATAAGCATAGCAGACCTATCATTGCAATTGTAAGAACCCTTGAAAGAAATAAAGATTTTGTTTTTGACCACATAAAAATACGCCCCTTTCATTTGTTGAGTTCATTATAGCACGCATTTTATTATTTGTCAATAGTTTTTTATTGTTTTTCAATAATTATTTTTCGTTTTTCAAAACGATTGAGCATAAAACAACGGACTATCGGGATTTTTCCGATAGTCCGTTGTGAATTATTTTTTGAAATCCATGAATTTATCTGCTTCTGCCTGCCCATTTTATTGCATTCTCATTCTTTCTGAGAGCACACATAAAAAATCCGCCAAGTATACCGCATGAGATTATCTCTCCTATTGCGACAGTAAGCATAAGATAAGGTATAGCAAGCTCAGTTCCGTATACATACGAAATAACAAACGGAACAATCAATGTGTTCGACAAAATCGGTGGAATCACAGCCGCAACCATTCCATATTTACGAAACAGACGTGTTCCAATTGCTCCGAACAATGTTGCGATGCTTCCGAAAATAATATCCCATACCGCACACCCCGTTGTAATATTTGCAATCAGGCATCCGATAAATAATCCCGGAACTGCCACAGGTGTAAAATACGGCAGAACGGTAAGCGCCTCAGATAATCTTACCTGTATTGCACCGCTTGCAAGTCCGAGCATATTTGCAAAATGCGTAAGCACAACATACGCCGCCGCAATCAACGCTCCCTGAGTCAAAGCTAATACTTTTTCATTCTTTCTCATATTCAATTTTCTCCTTAGTTTTGATTTAAGACTTAAAACAGCACCGCACTTTTTATAGTGCGGTGCATTATATTGTCTAAGCGAGGATGGTTTCGAACTCGCTGTATTTTAAATTCAATCTATCACTCTATTAAAGCTGTGTCTGATAGTTAGGTGCTTCCTTAGTGATATAAATATCATGTGGATGGCTTTCCTTAAGACCTGCACCTGTAATTCTTACAAACTGAGCCTTTTCGTGAAGTGTAGGAATATCCTTACATCCGCAATAACCCATACCTGAACGGATACCGCCAACAAGCTGGAATATTGTATCTGCAACGTGTCCCTTGCATGGAACTCTGCCTTCAACGCCCTCAGGAACAAGCTTCTTTGCGCCTTCCTGGAAGTATCTGTCTGTTGAACCGCAAGCCATAGCGCCAAGACTTCCCATGCCTCTGTAAACCTTGAAACGTCTGCCCTGGAAGAGTTCTGTTTCACCGGGAGCTTCTTCACAGCCTGCAAGAAGTGAACCGAGCATTACAACGTTAGCACCGGCAGCAAGAGCCTTAACTATATCACCTGAATACTTGATACCGCCGTCAGCGATAACAGGAATATTGTGCTTCTGAGCAACACAAGCTACGTCATAAACAGCTGTAACCTGTGGAACACCGATACCTGCAACAACTCTTGTTGTACAGATTGAACCAGGTCCGATACCAACCTTAAGAGCATCTGCGCCTGCTGCGATAAGAGCTTCAGCAGCTTCTGCAGTAGCAATATTACCTGCGATAACAGGAGTATCAGGGAACGCTTCCTTAACCATTTTAAGACATTTCATAATATTTGCACTGTGACCGTGAGCTGAGTCGAGAACGAGAACGTCAACCTGAGCTTCAACGAGAGCTCTTGCTCTTTCAAGAACGTTAGCTGTTACGCCGATAGCCGCACCGCAAAGGAGTCTTCCTCTTTCATCTCTTGCTGAATTAGGATACTGTACAGCCTTTTCAATATCCTTAATAGTGATAAGTCCCTTAAGGTATCCCTTTTCATCAACGATAGGAAGCTTTTCAATTTTATTGCTGCGGAGAATTTCCTGTGCCTGTTCCATATTTGTACCAACAGGAGCTGTAACAAGGTTATCTTTTGTCATAACCTCTGAAATCTTCGCACTGAAATCAGTAAGGAAACGCATATCACGGTTTGTGATGATTCCGACAAGCTTGCCCTTATCATCAACAATCGGAACACCTGAAATTTTATACTTACCCATAAGTGCATCAGCGTCAGCAACAAGACGATCCTCTGTTAATGAGAACGGATTAACGATAACACCGTTTTCTGAACGCTTAACCTTATCAACCTCATCAGCCTGCTGTTCGATTGACATATTCTTGTGAATGATACCGATACCGCCTTCTCTGGCAATTGAAATAGCCATTCTTGCGCCTGTAACAGTATCCATAGCAGCAGTCATAATATGAGTTCTGAGCATAACATTGCCTGCAAGTCTTGTTTCAAGATTAATCATATTCGGAGTTACGTCCGATTCTGCAGGAATAAGAAGAACATCGTCAAATGTCAGTCCTTCCTTCTGGAATTTACTTTTCATATCTGTAAGCATAAAAACTTCCTCCTGATTTTACATTAAAACTAAACATCATACATTACATAGTTTATTACCTTTAATAATACTATTTTCAGCACTTAAAGTCAAGAGATTATCATTTTTTGTGGGTATAAAATTTTATCCTTGAATAATGTCGGATTTTGGATATTATGCGGATTTTCTGTTATATTTTTTGTCGTAAGATTGACAGAATTTTATCAATCTCATCAAAAAATGTGATTTTCAGCCAAAAACCGCAGTATTCCCCGTACACATAAAATAAAAACTGCAATTTCTACGCGAAAAACTTTTTTCAGAAAAGCTATTGACAAACAGATTTATATGTGTTATAATTTTAAACGTTGTGAGATTTAACACAGCTTATATCGTATTCTAAAGACAGCAGGCAGGTATTTTTACTGTAAGTCCAGCCGAGGAATTGCAATCAGTCAATAAAGATTTATTGTCCTTTCTCGTTATGTCATTTCGAGGAAGGTTTTTTATTGCACTTTCGGATACGATATCAATTATTCGGAGGTGAATTATAAATGCCAAGTGAAAAGATTCTTGAAGCTAAGAAGGCTAAGGTTGAACAGCTCACAGAAACTCTTAAGGGCGCTGTTGCAGGCGTACTCGTTGACTATAAGGGTATCACTGTTGAGGAAGATACTAAGCTTAGAAAAGAGCTTCGTGAAGCCGGAGTTAACTACTTCGTAGAGAAGAACTCATTACTCCGTTTTGCTTTCAACAACATCGGTATGGACGGCTTTAACGATGTTCTCAACGGAACAACAGCTATCGCTCTCTCAACTGATGACCAGACAGCTCCTGCCAGAATTCTTGGTAAGTTTGCTGATGCAAATGAAGACAAGTTTAACCTCAAGGCAGGTTTCATTGAAGGTACAATTTATGATGAGGCTGGCGTTAAGGCACTCTCAAAGATTCCTTCAAAGGATGTACTCCTTGCTCAGCTCGTTGGCTCATTGCAGGGACCAATGCAGAAGCTTGCTGCTACTGTTCAGGCAGTTGCAGACAAGAAGTCAGCAGAAGATGCTGCTTAATTTTACTGCATTTTATTATCATGGGCTTTGCCCGACTAAATTATAATTATAAAGGAGATTATTATCATGGCTTCAGAAAAGATTTTAAAATTCGTTGAAGACATCAAGACTCTTTCAGTTCTCGAACTTTCAGAGCTCGTTGATGCAATCCAGGAGGAATTTGGTGTAACAGCTGCTATCGCTGCTGCTCCAGCTGCTGGTGCTGCTGCAGGCGGCGCTGCTGAAAAGACAGAATTCGACGTAATTCTTGCTTCATTCGGCGATTCAAAGATGGGCGTTATCAAGGCTGTTAAGGATATCCTCGGTCTTGGACTTAAGGAAGCTAAGGAAGTTGTTGAAGGCGCTCCTAAGGCTCTTAAGGAAGGCGTTGCTAAGGCAGAAGCTGAAGAACTCAAGGAAAAGCTCGAAGCTGCTGGCGCTACAATCGAACTCAAGTAATTTATTACTTAAGCTTAAAAAGCTGTACCGTTTGGTACAGCTTTTTTGTTTTATCAGCTTTGTTCGCTAAGCATTATTTCCATTCGGCTCTGAATATTTGCCGCACATTCTTTTGCGGTTATATCCCCTGCGATAAAGCGGTTATACTCATCATAACAGATTTCATCAACTCCACTATCACGATAAGCAAGCTTTGTACAGCTTAACACAAAATCATAGTATTCCTGCACTTCATCAGGAGTTAAATCACCTCTGTATTGATATTTAATATCGTTATATCCTCCGTCCACAATTTTAGGAGTATCGCCTTTTTGCGTGTAGATGTCAAGTCCCATTTCAAAACTATTTTTATTTAAGACATTCCACCCCATTTGAGCAATATCATTCTGCTTATCCTCACTAAAATAATAGCTTAAAAATTCCCATGCACCATCATTGCAATCACCATTTGCTACAATCGAATAATTATGATGAGAATCAATAATTCCTGTATCTACATTGCCGGGGCGACTTATAATATTAGCTTCACTGTAATCAAACCCAAGTGAAGCCAGAGTTGTAATAGTATCGCCTATTCCAACACTATTTCCTACCCCATTACCAAAATTCAACATTTCCTTTTTATTTTTTAATGCATAAAGCATTTCACTTGTTGGCAATTCAAACTTAAAAAATGGTGTGATTTCAACATCACGGCAAAACTCTATAAGTTCCACAAATTCAGGCGAATTAAAATTGCAGGTATAATTTTTATAGTCAATCCAGCTATCCGTACTATTCATACACAGAAAAGAAAACGGCGAATTATCATAATACATATCATAACTTAGATACATTCCGTCAGGGCGATTTTCATAAAAATCATATAACTGCTCATAAGTAAGACTTTTATATTCTTTGCCTATATAATCGCTGTTCGCATAGCAAATACCCACTTCAAATGTTTGCGGAAGTCCGTATACTCCGCCTTTATATCCGTAGGCTTCAAGCACATTAGGCATTAACTCTTCTCTGTTTAAACCAATATCGCTGTCAATATACGAATTCAAATCAACAAGTCCGCCCATATTGGCAAGCCGATACATTATCCCCGAATCCATATATCCAATAATATCAGGCGCATCACCTTTTAATATATCATTTTTGACTTCATCAAAGCTTACAAGTTCCTTAACAGACACTTCGTATTCTTCATTCATACGGCTGAATTCAATTCCAATGTTTGCAAGTCCATCGCCACAATTAATCTGAACAATATCTATTACTTTTCTATTTGAACTATAATCATCAGCAAGAACAGTATAAACGTTCATTTCCCCTGAAAATTCACTGTAAGCCATAAATTCTCCGTCACTGCATGAAGCAAATATTGAAATATCACTTGTTTTTATATATGATTTTTCATTATCCAAAACAAGAACAAACTTATTATCATCCGTAAGTCCGTATATACCATGTTGAGAGTGCGTAAACGCTTTGTATTCACCATACCCTTTTACAATACCTTCATAAAAACTTATCATAGTATTATCACTTGTATCTATAATTTCACTTGGTTGACTGAGCGTTTCGTTGTCCATATATCCTACGCCTTGAAATGTCGTGCAAAGTATATCCCCGTTACTGTCTTTTCCAAGCCTTACTCCATTCATTTCATCATTGTTGAAATCAAGCAATTCTCCGCTTTTTGATACAAGAACAAGTCCATTGACTAAATCTACTATGTAGTTTTCGCCATAGCTATAAATTCCTGCAAGCATTGACGATTCCTTGTCGAAACAGTCAGAAAGCGCGTCAACCTCGTTTTCGCTTATAATATTCATCGAACTGTCAAAGCCTGTGAGCTTGAATGTTATCTCTGCATCTTCGATGTAATCCTCGAAATTTGTAACTACGCCACTTTCATCATATTCAAAAACAAAATCCGTATATGACGATAAAACTATAAATGAACCGTCGTCGTTAACATCAACACAATAGCTTGCGGTTGCCTTATCAAAAATTTTTATCGTTTCAGCTATCTCGCAATTCTCATTATACTTTGCCAGCATTAATTCCTGCTGATTATTCACATAGAAAATCTGATATGTGCCATTTGCGGTACACAGCTGTATCATAGTTTGAAAATCATCCGGCATTGAAACTCTTTGCTCCTTGTACGCTGTCTGACTGACGGATATCGTACTGCCTGAATTTTCCTGTGCTCCTTTCTTTTTCTCGTTTTTGCACGATACGCATGACATTAATGTTGTAAATGCGATTATAAATGCTATTATTCTTTTCATAAGAACACCTCCGTTGTGTTATCAGTTCTGTTCACTGAGCATTATTTCCATTCGGCTCTGGATATTTGCCGCACATTCTTTTGCGGTTATATCCCCTGCAATAAAGCGGTTGTATTCATCATAACAGATTTCATCAACTCCACTATCACGATAAGCAAGCTTTGTACAGCTTAACACAAAATCATAGTATTCCTGCACTTCATCGGAAGTTAAATCACTTCTGTATTGGTATTCAACATCATTATATTTGCTTTCGAACATTTTGGGAGTATCACCTATTTGTGTAGAATTTGCAAGTCCGTTTTCAAAACATTTTTTATTCAATGTATTCGAGCCAAATGAAGAATAAAAGCTTTGCTGTTCTTCTCCAAGACAATAGCTTATAAACTTCCATGCACCCTCGTTACAATCACCGTTTGCAACAACTGAATAAACATCCTGTGCATATATAACTCCTGACTCTACATTTCCGGGAAACTTCATTAGCGTTGCTTCGCTGTAATCAAGACCGCTTTGTCCTAATTCGCCAATCATACCTCTTATGCCATTACAACCTGTAAAACTCAGCATTTCCTTTTTTGTTTTCAGAGCCGTAAGCATTTCGTTTGTATATTCTTTTACAGCTTCTTCGCCACCTTCATAAGCTGTTTCTTTTTGCTTGGCATCACGACAAAATTCAAGCAGCTTAACAAAGTCAGGCGAATCAAAGTTACAGGTATAATTTTTGTAATCAATCCAGCTATCAAGACTTTGCAGACAGAAAAACGAAAATGCCGCCGTATCATAATGCACATCATAGCTGAGATACATTCCGTCAGGACGATTTTCGTAAAAATTATATAACTGCTCATAGGTAAGGGTTTTATATTCTTTGCCTATATAATCACTGTTCGCAAAGCACACCTGAACGCTGAAAAGTTCAGGCAGTCCGTATACTCCGCCTTTATATTCGTATGCTTCAAGCACATTAGGCATTAACTCTTCTCTGTTTAAACCAATATCGCTGTCAATATACGAATTCAAATCAACAAGCCCGCCCATATTCGCCAAACGATACATTGTGCCTGAATCACCGTATATTATAACATCAGGTGCTTCACCTTTTAATATGGCGTTTTTAACCTCATCAAAGCTTACGGATTGCTTTACGGAAACCTCATATTCTTCGTTCATTCGGCTGAACTCAACACTTCTGTCAATCGTAGAAGAAGCGCCGCCTTCAATTTCAAAAACATCTATCGTCTTTCGTTCAGAACTATAATCATCAGGAAGCACAGTATAAACGCTCATTTTCCCTGAAGAAGCACTGTAAGTCATAAATTCTCCGTCATCACATGAAGCAAATAATGAAATATCACCTGTTTTTACATATGACTTTCCAAAATCAACAATAAGAACAAATTCATTGGCTTCTGTAAATCCATAAATCCCATATTGAGATAGCATAAATGCCTTATAATCTCCGAATCCATTGACAGCACCCTCATAAAAACTGCCCGTTTTATCTTCCTCTACGATAAGGATTTCGCTTGGCTTGGTTAAAGTTTCATTATCCATATAACCTATACCTTGAATAAATGTGCATAAAATATCTCCGTTACTGTCTTTTCCAAGCCTTACTCCATTCATTTCATCATTGTTGAAATCAATCAATTCCCCACTTTCTGATACGAGAGCAAGTCCGTTGAATAAATTAACTATGTAGTTTTCACCATAGCTATAAATTCCTGCAAGCATTGACGATTCCTTGTTGAAGCAGTCAGAAAGCCCCTCAACCTCGTTTTCGCTTATAATATTCATCGAACTATCAAAGCCTGTGAGCTTAAATGTTATCTCTGCATCTTCGATGTAATCCTCGAAATTTGCAACTACGCCGTTTTCATCAAACTCAAATACAAAATCAGTATTCGACGATAGCACAGTAAACGAGCCGTCATCAGCCATTTCTACACAATAATTTGCAGTTGCCTTTTCAAAAATTGTTATTGTTTCAGCAATTTCATAGTTTTCGCCATATCTCGCAAGTTTAAGCTCCTGCTGATTATTCACATAGAAAATCTGATATGTGCCATTTGCGGTACACAGCTGTATCATAGTTTGAAAATCATCTGGCATTGAAGCTCTTTGCTCCTTGTACGCTGTCTGACTGACGGATATCGTACTGCCTGAATTTTCCTGTGCTCCTTTCTTTTTCTCGTTTTTGCACGATACGCTTGACATTAATGTTGTAAACGCGATTATAAATGCTATTATTCTTTTCATAAGAACACCTCCGTTTTTGATTAGGGATTTTATGAGTTTTTTGCCTTTATTATATAGTGATTTTCGGAGGCAAAAAAGACGAAAAAATTTTTCTGATTTTTATTTTTTAAAAAAATAAACGCTGTGTGTAAAAATCTCACTTACACACAGCGTTTATTTCAATATTCTGTTCACTCTTTCCGATACTGTAAACGCAAGCAAAAGCTTGAATAAATCGGGAATTATAAACGGCACAACACACCATTTAAGAGCATCAGCAAACGAAAGCGATTTCGTATAAACCGCAATAAACCATATTGTGCCTGCCGCATAACAGGCGAAAAGTCCAATAAGCATTGCAATAATCTCAACAGCTTTACTTCTTCCGAATAATGATGTTATCCCCCACCATACAATTCCACTCAGAATAAAGCCTGCAATATATCCGCCCGTAGCTCCGAGCAATACGCCTATTCCGCCCTGAAATCCCGAAAACACAGGAACTCCCACTATTCCGAGCAGAATATAAATACATATTGATATAGTCCCCCATTTTCCGCCCGAAATCTTAAGTGCGGCAAAAACCGCAAATGTCTGAAGAGTTACAGGCACAGCAAGCGGAATTGTTATCCACGAGCATACAGCCATTATAGCTGTAAAAAATGCACAAAGAACATAATTTCTGATTTTTTTCTGATTTCCCACTGTTTTTATCCTATCATTTTCTTTCGCACAGAAAGTGCATATCTGTATTATACATTATCACACTGTATATTGTCAATTCTGTCCGTTTACACCTTAGTGTCAAGCAAAAACAGGCAGTATAATAGAAAAACGCCTCTATGCACAAAATCAACTATCACAACCTTGCATCAGCTTTTCATTGAGATTCTCAAGCTGTTCTTTTTATTTGCCTGATTCTATTTTACACTAAGAAACATTTTTAATCATCTGCAAAGCAAAAGCACCAATAACCTAAATATAATTTTATACAAAACAACTATAGACACAAAAATTTTATGATGATATAATTAAAATGATGATTATTTTTTGAAAAAAACAGCATAATATTTAATGTTTTATAACAGGAGATAAAGTATGAAAAATTCAAATGAAATAAAAAAAGCCCTTTTCAATATCGGATATGGGCTATACGTCATAACATCCAGAAACGCTTATAAAGATAACGGACTGATAGTAAACAGCGTTATGCAGATTACCGATAATCCGAACAGAATAGCTGTAACAATCAATAAAAAGAACTATTCCCATGAAATAATTTCTGAAACTGAAATTATGAATATCAACTGCCTGTCAGTTGACGCTCCTATGAGTGTTTTCGAAAATTTCGGTTTTCAAAGCGGAAAACTCTCGGATAAATTCAGATATATTACGTTTTCACGTTCAAAAAACGGTCTTGCAGTTCTTTCTGATTATATAAACTCCTTTATTTCTCTGAAAGTCGAACAATATCTCGACTTTGACACGCACGGAATGTTTATATGCTCTGTAACTGACGCTGAAACTATTAACAACAACAAAAGCATGACATATTCCTATTATCTTGAAAATGTAAAGCCAAAGCCAAAGAAAACCAATAAAAAAGGCTATATATGCAAAATATGCGGCTATATTCATGAGGGAGAGCTGCCTGATGATTTCATTTGCCCTCTCTGCAAACATGGTGTTGCCGATTTTGAACCAATAAATATAAAGGAGGAAAAAGAAATGAAAAAATATGTATGCGACGCTTGTGGCTGGGTTTACGATGAGGAACTCGGAGCTCCCGACCTCGGAATTGCTCCGGGAACAAAATTCGAAGATCTGCCGGAAGATTTCGCTTGTCCTCTCTGCGGAGTCGGCAAAGATATGTTCAGCGAAGAATAATCCGAAATCATAACCACCCGTCAAACGGGTGGTTTGCACAAAGGCTAAAAGCCTTTTGTTACCGGCCAGCGCCTAAAGACGCTGGCTTTCACTTTGTTCAAGCCTATTGCCATTGCCGCTTTTGCCGCCCCTTAAAGGGCGTTCGT
>JAFWWU010000110.1 GCA_017523285.1 Ruminococcus sp. | reverse complement strand
AGTAATTCATCAGCAACAGATACATTGCTGTTATTTGTTGAAACAGGTGTTGAACTGCCTTTTTTCACAGCATCAACACGGGATTTTACATAATCAGCAACTTCTATCATTCTTTCGTTAGAGATAACTGTTGTGTCAAATGTAAAGGAGTTCTCTGCAAAAAAATTACTACCCTTATTATTCCCGTTGCTTGATGCAGTTTCTAATTGCAAATAACCAATAGCAAATTTGGATTGCTTGAATTGAACACCTATGCAATCTGAATAATATATAGTCTTTTCTCCGTCTGTTGCGTTGTTTGTAAGTAATGAACCTATTGTTACCTTGGTTGTTATTACAACTTTATCGGTGTAAATATCAATGTGTCTCCCTCTTACACCATCAATTGTATAGACTAAATCTTGATTTTCAAAAGGTCCAATATTGCCATTTACACCGCTATTATTATAAATGCTGCTTTGTGCACCTTCCTCAAAAACTAACTGTTCACATATTTTATCTATTCGGGTTACAATAAATGTCGTTATTAAATCATTATAATATTGTTCACTTGTTGAAATAATTTTATTCTTTAGAAATTCACAATCTTCTTGTGTTTTCACATAATAAAGATTGTTTATATCTTCTCGTATATGTTTAGCACAATGACAACAAAGGAATTTATCATCATTTAAATAAAAAGCATCCCCAACAAACGGATTGTTTCTTTTTCCGCATAGTTCACATAATTTTGCCAAGCAAATCACCCTTTCATTTGTACAATATATAAAAACTGTTGTCAAAAGTGTTGTCAATTTACTTCTAACAATCCCCGAAAACCCTGACTTTTCAAGGCTTTCTGGGTTTTTTCATTTTATTCCCACTCTAACGCCCCTGTTTAATCAGAGGTCTCTTTGCGTGTATTTTCCTATCATTATTCGCAATTTTTGCGTATATTATCATAAAAATTTTTGACTTTAAAAATAAATAGTACGTTTTTAGTACGGCAATTTGAGCAAAAAAATAAGGGATGGATTTTACTCCACCCCTCGGTATATCAAACGGGAATTCTACCATTCGCTTCTTGACTTTCAGAGTAAAATCTTTGGTCAAAAAACTTTGTTGGAACTCTGCCTGCAATGGTTATATATCCCTGCTGTTTTAATTCTTCATTTAAGTTATGTATAATTCTGTAAGCAGTTGCCGTAGAAACGTTCAACATACTTACAACATCGTCAACCATATAAAATTTTTTCATATGATTACCTCCTTGAAACCTTAGTTCGTTCCTGTTGAACCAAAGCCTCCCCTATCCTGTCCAGTTAACTTTTCAACTTCTTCAAACTGAACATCCATCATTTTTTCTACAATTCTGAACTGACAAATTCTGTCGTTTTCTGTGATAACGGTATCTCTCATTGCTAACACAGGCATTCCCCAGATGTCATTATCTCCGCTATATGAGTTATCAATAACACCCATATGATTTGTCTGTAAAATGCCCCACTTTTTAAATGTTGAACTACGTGGTACAATATGTGCCTCATATCCGTCTGGTAATTTCATTGAAACACCAAGAGAGACGATCTTAAATTCGCCAGCTTTCAACTCTACTGTTTCTGCTGCACGTAAATCAATCCAGTCGCCTTTTGAGATTTTTTCTATCTTGTCGATATTGTTATTGTGATATTTAATCTGAATTGTGTTCATTAATAATCTCCTTTAGTCCTTATGTAATTTTTCCATTATAATATCTCTTGGCAGCAAATTATAACAATAATAACTACTGCTAAAAGTGATTTTATTTTGTATAACGCCGTTGTTTATAAATTTCATACGCTCTTCAAACATCAATAATTGCAACTGTTTATTTGCAAATAATTGTTTAGGTGCTGAGTCATTTAACCAAGTGTTTGACATTAATATTGCAAATGGTTTATTAAAACTTAATGCTCTTTCAAATATTTTCCTCTTATTTGTAAAAGGCGGATTGCTTACTATAACATCCCATTTTTCCGGTTCATATGTATAAAAATCTTGTCCATTATCAATATGAGAGTAAACAACCTTAAAACCTTCTGAAGTTAAGATTTTAACAAATTCGCTATCCTCTTTATCAAATGGACACCATATAATTTTATCTTTTGCCAAATATTTAATGATTGGTTTTACTCCGTAATCAGGCGTCATACATTCATCGTTGTTACCCTTTGAATATAATATTGCTTGACTGTTCAAATTTACTATACTCCTAAAACTTTTAAAAATTCTTCCTCAGAGACATCTTCGATTTCTTTTTCCCAATCACCCATTGCGTATGTTTTGAAGTTATACACAGATGGTTCATATCCTGAGAAATATTTATTTGTCATTTCCCTAATTAGGTAATGATTACGATGTGCATCTGCTTGCTCTCGACATTCAATGTGATAAAAAGCACGTTGAGCAAGCTCATAATCAACACATTCATCCATTATTAGTAAGTGAGATTTGTATCCACGTGCATTTTCTGTAGCCGGTACAACACGAACATAACTTCCGTTTTTAAAATCTATACATCCACTGTTCATATTTTTACGAAACCTTACATCATTGTATTTATCCAGCATACATCTGAGATTATTGAATGTATTTTCTAACATAGTATGACTATTAACTACAACAATAACGGTGTATCCATTACGTCTTCTACATTCTTTTACTGCAAATTCGATTGATGCTTCACTTAAATACAACATAAATGCCTCTCCTTATCTCTTGATTTCTTTGAGTTTTTTAACGCTTACTGTCTTACCATCAATTTTAAATTTATATCCAGCTTTTGACATAGATGTAAGCTGGTCATCATCGGGTATGCAAGAGGCAGTGGTGCAACTCATAACCGTTCTGCCTCTATCATTTATGACCTCAAATTTCATATCAGTTTTCCTTTAGCCATTTTGCAAACAATTCGTTGTATTTGCCGTTATTTCCATAAATCTTTTTAACGATTGCCATAGCAAGCCCAACTTCTTTTGAATATGTATCGCCTTCCTGACACTTCACAATTGTTTTACTTCCATCAGCCCAGAAAACAATTGTTGCAGGCTCATTAAAGATAACGTCCTTAATTTCTGGAGCGTTAATTTTTCTCGTTAGTGGAGTAAAAGGATCGTATCCTAAAAGTTGTAGCGGATGAAAATCATCAATATTTCCAATTGGAATTGCTGTAATCGTTATACTACAATCATTTTTCTTCTTTCTCTTAAATAAATTTAATCCCATAATTTTTACCTTTCTTTTACTTACAAATTATTTTGAAAAATTCCTCTTCTGAAATTTCCTCACAACATTTATCTTCATATAATTGTAATTTTGCTCTTTGTCCACGCATACTATAATCTGAATACCGCTTGACCTGCATAGGTGTAAAATCTATATTGTTTCGTGTGAGCACATCTCTCACAGCCGAGCCATATCCATAACAATCAACGTATATGTTCATTTCTTCGTTATATATAGTCCGCAATATTTCTGATAATTGAAACGCATCTTGAATTGGAAATTTTTCCATTATACCACCATATCGGATTATCATTTCAAATTCTTTCTTTGGTGCATTTCTTTCGATTTCTATATAAACATCCAATAGGTATCACCTACGCTTCTACAATAACATATAGACCGCAGTGGCATTCGCCCAACTCCCCACGCTCCATTTGTTCTTTAAATTCTTTACACATACACTTGGTATCTTCGTTCTTTTGAACTCTACAAGGACAATAACCGTCATTATCTTTTAGTTTTTCTCGTATTTGATTAACGAGTTCTTTGTTTGAATTTGTTGTAATTCTCATTGTCTAAATCCTTCCCGTAAAACTCTTAAAGGTGGTGCTTGAGGCGGAGGTGGTGGTTCAACAAGATGCCTGCCGTCACAATCTTTACAACTGGCTATCGTGCACTCACCACACCACATTCCGTTTGGGTTCCATCCGACTGCTCCATCGTGAAATCCACCCACTTCATCGTAATATGCAGAATCATCACTATAGAAACGAATTGGTTTCCCTTTAGATTTAGCGTATTCGATTTCCGTTCTGGTACTATCTCCAATATAACCATTGACGTCTATCACAAATATTTCATCAGACATATCTATTTTCTGCTTGTGCATATCATCAAGCATTTTCTTTGTATCTTCCAACCAAACCTCATCATCACCAGAGTGACCGAATAAACCAACCGATATGACGATATTACCTTCCAATGATAGTCTTTTCTGAGTTTCTATAAATTCATTTTTAAATTTAGTACTACCGCATAGAGTAATAACCTTATATTTTTTTCCGCTCACCGTATCACCGCCTAACGTGTTATCCCAAAAGATGTTATTTGCATTTGCGATACTCTTTTTACGTCATCAAGCTCAACTGTTTCAGAGGTTCCGCCATACCAACAAACACCATCAACTTCGACCATTCCATCATTATATATTGCTTTTTCAACTACTCCGACACAAACCTCTCTGCCATCTTCTGCATACATAATTATCGGTACTTTTTCGCAATTATCATACGCATTCTTCAAAGCCTCTTCAGTATAAATCACACCGTTGTTATCTGGCTTGTTTATCGGAACAGAAAAAGACATTTTCACCTTAACATTGTTACATCTCATATCAATTTACCTCTTACACTTCATTTCCCCAACAATCCCAGTTTTCTCTTGTGTTTCTTGCAAACATTTCAAGTTTACTGGCATTAGGAAACATATTTTCAATCATTTCATAGGCACATAACGGCTTTTTACTATGTTTTGTAGATTGTTCTCTTAGCACAGTAGTATAGACACCCCTTGTATTTTCATCTGGCATCAAAATATTGCCCTTTTTATAAAACCAAAGAAGATATTCGTGTGAAAATCTAACAGTAAATGCTGGTGCAACTCCATTTTCCTTATCCCAAATTAATCTTGCATGAAGTTCATATCCAAGTTCTTTCATCATTTGTTCTGTTGTGTGGAGATACTTGTCTATTGTCCACATAAATACATTGTGTTTTTCAGCACAGAGCGTTGTTGCGGTTTTATGTATTTCTTTGATTTCCTCCAAAGTGCAAGTTTGATAATCAAGTTCTTTCCCTTGATTTGGTCTGCACTTTCGTTTATTGCCCTTTGTTTGTTTCCAAGCTGGGTCTGTGTAAATAATGTCATATTTTTTATCTGTGTTATAAATATCTATTTTCAATCAATTCACCCCTAAAATTTCTTAGCATACTGATTATCTGACGCTAAATTAACTCCCAAAACATCGTCATAATGTGATGTTTGATTTGGAATAAATCGTCCAAATTTTATAACAATGTTTTTAAAATTAAGAAGGATGTGCTGAAACATATCGCATTTTGGAATTACCATTTGCATATCATTTTCAAGATTGAAAATAAAATCATATTTAGTGTTTTGATGTAGTTCGTCTTCTGTATAACCCGTGTATATTACTATATCGTCATTACATTGTTTTCTGAATTTTACAATCAAATCATATAAATCTGGGAGGCTATCAAAAGGCTCTAACCCGCCAATAACAATTGCACTTGTTAATGGGTTATCAATATATCTTTTGATTATATTTTCTGCATCAATTTCTATATTAGGAGCTGTTGCGAGCGTGCTATTCTGACACACTCGCTCTCCACACTCCTTTTCACACTTCCAAGTGCAAGTTGGAAAGGCAATAAACATTGATGGCTTTTTATAATTGACAAAATCCTCGTCAACAATTGTTTTTACAATCATCTACCTGCACTCCTTTTATTTAAGAACATCATTCCACCTAAATCTTTTGTTCATATCTATTAACCCCATATCCTCAGCATTAAAACGCTTATCGAAATCATGAACAGTATGTCCATCAGACTTAAATGTTACAGGGCTATCATTATCCCATTTTAAAAGCAACCCCCACAATTCTGGGTAGTTCTTTCTCAACAATCTTAATTGATCAACGCCCTGATTGTGACAGAACCAACACCCGCCTCTTGTAGCAGTAGTGTATATTGGTGATAACAAATCATTTTCTTCACACCATTGTCTGCAATATGCTTCATGCCAACCAATGTCTACGAGAGGCAAAACGATACCTTCTTTTTCTGCGTGTCTTGCAATTCTGATAGGTTCATCTGCCGCAATTCCTAAGTACTGCACAATATTTATGTCAGCTCCTTGTGCAATGGAGCTTTTAGAAAACACCTTGTCTTCAGTCTGCTGGTACACCAACTTCCCTTCATCATCGGAAAGCCATTGTATGTCCCCTGCAATTTGCTCTCTTTTCTTTGAGGGATTTGATAGAATAATTTTTCGTATGTTACTTTTCGATAATGCTCTGACTTTAAGCCTGTCGTTACACCACGCCCCGATTGTTCTTGGGAAGCCATACATATCGCTTGTTCCGGGAGAGTTGTTTTTCCTATGCTTGTATTTTGAGTAGAATTGTTTCTCGTAGGTAACTCTCTCTCTCTCTCTCTCTCGAAGTTGCGCAAATATGCTCCACTTCGAGCCCGTATGTACGCTTAATTATCTCATCTGCTTTCTTTTTAAACTCTATCATAGGTGGCAAATCAGCAGGTATAGTGTCAGTTGCCCATACCTCTGCGTGTATAATACGGTCGAGCGGATAGCCCAGCTTTTGTATAGCTCCTAAGCAAGCCAGACTATCCTTTCCATATGATAACGACAGAACATATTCTGTGTTTGGCTCTCGTATCATTCTTTTAACATCTCCGCATACTCATACCATTGTCTTGTTGTAAATTCCCTTAATCTATCCTTTGAATAGCTTCTGGTAGGAACTAAATAGCCTACAATTCTCTGATATGTGTCATAAACCTTTTCGCCGCAAGTAGGGCAAATATCAGTTCCGACAAATCCGTGGTGGTTGATACACTCATTTATTCTCGTATTAAATGCAAAGTATATAACTCCAGATTGTGCAATCTTATTTAACATTTCCCAAGCCATATCTGTATTCGGGAAATTAGCTTCGAGGTTAATATGAGCAATACTACCGCCAGAGCATTTCTCATCAAGAATAGAGGATAGTTTAAGTTTTTCCTGAATTGTACATTTTGTCGATAACGGTATCCATTGATTTGAATAAATGAACTTGTCATTCAAATCGTATAATAAGTTATCTTTTTGGCACAGAATTACGGCAGCTCTTTCAGCGGGTACGCTTTCAATGTTAAACGAATACTCTTCGGTAAATGCATCTTTAACATCGTTAAGCACTTCAAAAATCTTGCTTGCAAATTCAATGCCTTCATCAGTGTAGTATGTATTGCCAAACTCGTCTGTTGTTGTAAAACCAAAAGCTTCAATTACTTCATACAAGCCGAGAATGCCCATTGTACAATACTGCTTATCCATTTCAATCGCACCGTCTTGATAGTTAGGTAATAAACCTTTTTCAACATTGCGCTTGATAATATGTCTTACAACATCAAGTGTTTTACAACATAATGAGGCACGTTTTCTGAGTAAAGCTAAATACTTTTTCTCATCACACTCTGTTTCCAACGCTATTCTCATAAGATTAATTGTATTTACCTTAACAGAGCCAATAGATAGAGCGGTTCCGCCAATTGAGTTAATAAACGCATTCAGCTTGGTTGTGTCGGATAGCAATCTACAACAGTTTGACAGAGTTCCAACATCTCCGCTTACAAAGAAGTTGCTGTCATTCCAAGTTGTGTTATGATCTGAACACCAGCGAGCAAAAGGCTCGTCAACAAATTTGCCGTTCTGATATAAGAGTGAATATGTTAATACGGGGAACGTAAACATATTTTCGCTTCTTATTTCTGATACAACTTCCATAAATATTTTCTGATGTTCAATTAAAGCTTCAATTTCATCAACGACATATGTTCCGTCTGGATATTTAACTCCGCCAAACAATGACTCAATATAATTTCTGTCAAATATCGAAACATTAACAAACGCCGTCTGGTCAATTCTCATAAATGGCTGATTAAGTCTGTATATCAACTTTTGGAATGTCTGTCTTATGTAATACTCTGGAGATTTAATAACATATCCTGTTTCACAGTCTTTTTTCCAGAAGTAATATGTCCAAATTAAAATATTTGGAATGCCAACCGCACCAGAGCTTCTGTTACTCATATAGCTGATATATTCAATTACATCATCTACGAATGTTGTAAGGTGTTTCGGTGGCTGATTATTATAATTAGGCAAAAAGAAAAGACCCTCTGTGGCGAGTCTTGTTAAGTCGTATGCGTAGCAATATGGGAGATATGTTGTTGACGGAGCATCGTGTAAGTAAAAACCTCCATTGTACTCTGTTTCCAACCACTCTTTCGCAATACGTAAATTGTATTTCTTTTTGAGTTCATAAAATATCTTATTAAATGCAAATAACTTATCGTGAGATTTACCCTTTTCGCTTAACAGGCTTCTAATATCCTTGCTTGAAGCATTGCATTTGCATCTATGGTTACATCTGCTACGTTTTTATCTACAAAACTGTCAATAAAATCTGAAAAGTTTAATTGTGATTCGTGTATGCCATTAAGAATTTCAAAATCCTCTCCATACTTTTCGTTCATCACAAGCATAGCCTTTTCAAAATCTTTGTTCATT
>JAFWWU010000007.1 GCA_017523285.1 Ruminococcus sp. | reverse complement strand
ATGATAAATTCAAGGATGAATTTATTAATCAGGGGTTTAAAAATGAATACGGAAATGCCGATAACGATCTGTATTATTTTACATTTGCAAATCAGCACATTTTTTACTCCGGTACAGATGAAAAAAGCGATATTACTTTAACAATGATTTTTGCGCTTATTCTTGCAGGTGTACTGATGATCGCTTCCTGCACGGGAATTGTCAATGCGTTCAATTCAAATCTTCAGGAACGCAGAAAACAAATCGGTCTTATGCGTGCTGTCGGAGCAACAAGAAGACAGATAATAACCGTTTTCGGCAGAGAAGCTCTCATAATCAGCCTTATGACCGTGCCTTTAAGTCTGGTGATTTCCTATTTTGCTTCAAAAGGCATTATCTCGCTTATGGGTGAAAACTTCATTTTTATTCCTAACTTTTTTGTTCTGATTGCGTGCGGAGCGTTCAGCGTTATTTGCGTTATGGCTTCGGCAATGATTCCTCTGTTAAGGGCATCAAGAACACCGCCGATGCAGGCTATCCGCAACACAGACCTTTCAAGAAAAATGAAGAACAAACAAATCCGTTCAAAGAAAAACTTCAATGCACCGAAGATTCTCGCAGGCAGAAATCTTATGTTCTACCGTTTTAAGCATATCGGAGTAAGTGTTGTTCTTGCGGCAACAATCATTGTGTCGTGCTTCGGTTTTCCATGGATTACAAGTGAGCTTGAATGGTCTGAAAATTATATCAATGAGTCCGAGGATTATGAAATTGTTTGTTCCGGCGGAGCAATGAATTCCAATCTTATTAACCTGAATTTCAATTATTTTACAAGCGGATTCAGTGAAAATGACAGACAGGAAATTCTTTCCCATCCTTACGTCGGCAATGTTGAGGGTGTAAAAAGATGCAATGCCAACCTGCTTGTTGATGAATATTCCGAATATATGACCGTGCTCGATTACGGCGGTTCTGCACGGTATGATGATTCAGTTGACCGTTGGTCAATTTCCTTTGAAGAATATAAAGAAAAATACGATGATAATATCAGTCCCGAATACTCCGCTGTCAAAGAAAAACTCAGATACACTCAGGAGCTTTTCCCCGTTTCGATTCACGCATTGGATTGTAATGAAATCATATCCGAAATTGACAAAGACAAAATTGAAGGTGAAATAAATATTGATAAGCTCAATTCGGGTGAAGAAATAATTCTATATGTCTGCGATGAAATCGGTTTCTTTATTGATACCGAACAAGGCAGCAGGGGCAGCGGCAGCATTGACGGCGATGAAACTGAAGAAAGGCTTGCTGCTTTGAAAGCAAGAGCCAAAAATGAATATAAAGTCGGCGATACCGTAACCTTGAGTGTTCTCAGAAGCGGAATATCCGAAGAGAATTATGTGCCGAATTCAGTTCCCGCTGATACAACAAGAAAAGATAAGGAATTCCGAATCGGTGCGATAATCAAAGAATCACCTTCTTCGATACATCATAATGATTATCTGGATTTTTACACAACCGTTGAAGGCTTTTCTTCTTTTGTTGATAATTATCCTTATCTTGATCTGGACATCACCTTGAAAGAAGAATGCACATCTGAAATTGACGGTGAAATGATGCAATTCCTCAATCAGTATGTTTCAGGCTCAAATCATTATCTGCATTCTCAATTTGAGCGCAATGAGGAAAACAAAAACACCTACAGAGGCTTACTTATCGCTCTTCTTTCGGTTGTTATCCTTTTCTTCTCAATCTGTGCAAGCGTTATCAACAATTCATTGACTGCACAGATTCGTGACGGCAAAAGAGAAATCGGAACTCTGCGTGCAGTCGGTGCAAGCGCAAGAGAGCTCACGCAATCTTATTTCAGACAGCTACTTTCAATGTTTGGCTGGGGCTGCGGTGCTGGTTTTGGCTTATATACTTTCATCTGGATTCTTATGTATTTTGCCGCAAAATCATCTGACAGAACTCTTGATTACAATTATGAAATCTGGCAGGCGGCACTTATATGTATTGCCCTGCTTGCGGTTTGTTTTGTGAATCTTTATTCCAAAGTCAAAAAGCAGATGAAATACAGCATTGTTGAGAATATCAGAGAATTATAATTTTTACTCCGATGAAAGGAGGATAAAATGAAACACAAAAATTTAACTGTAAATAAATTAGCTTTCGGTAATTTAAAAGCAAGAAGAAAGCAATATACATTAATGATTGTCGGCATTATTCTTGCAATGACGTTTTCATCGGGAACAATTTTCTTCTTTGCCTGCTGCTCAAATTCGGTTCAGGAGCTTGTGTATAAAACCGTCGGCAGGGAAAATGCCGTGATGTACGGGGGTAACGATATAAATCTTGATGAAGCTGTTGAACTCGGATATCTTGAAGATTATGCAACGGCAGAGATAATCGGCTACGGTTATTCTCCCGACGGAGAAAAGGAAAGCGGAACGGCGCTTGCTTATTATGATAAAAAAGCGATGTATCTTGCCAATTCAATTCTCGAATCGGGCAAATTTCCTCAGAAAGAGGGCGAAATTGCCATTGAGAAAGATGCTCTTGTCCGTCTGAAACGTGACGATATCAATGTCGGCGATTCGCTCGATATGACGGTTATTGTACCTAACGGAAATAAAGGTGAAGTCAGAGAGGTTAATAAAACATATACCGTATGCGGAATTCTTGAAGATAAGCGTGCAAACGTGCAGAGATATGTCGGTGATGAGTCCGAATTTTATCTGTTTCCTGCGGCGATGGTAAGCAGCGAAGAAAAAACGGAAGCGGGCGGTTTACCCTGCAAATTCAGATATCTCTCGATTATTTCCGATGACAACAGCGGATATAATGCCAATTTTATAGGCTGGCTCAGCGATTTAGGCTTTTATAACGGAAATGCCGAAACATCTTCAAATTATATGCATCAGGTCGAAGACTATATGAGCTATGCAAGCGGTTTTTATGACATCATAACTACCAACACTTATCTTGTTGCTTTTCTTATGGCTGTGTTAATGGTTGCTTCATGCTTTGGAATAATAAACGCATTCAACACTAATTTGCAGGATAGGAAAAAGCAGATAGGTCTTCTGCGTGCAGTAGGAATGACCAAAAGACAGATTATCAATGTTTTCGGCAGAGAAGCATTTATAATCAGCATTATTTCTGCACCTGTCAGCATTCTGATTTCGTATTTCGGAGTTAAACTGTATGCGGAAATTATGGGCGAAGGCTTCATTTTTAAGCCTGAATGGAGCGTTCTGATTATTTCAACCGTTGCAAGTGTTGTGAGCGTTATGATTGCGGCGCTTATACCGCTTTTATCTGCAACAAGAATTAATCCCATGCAGGCAATAAGGAATTCGGAGCTTGGCAGAAAAGTTAAAAATAAAAAAATCAAGTCAAAAAAGGTTTTTAATGCACCGAACCTTATTGCAAAAAGAAGCATAACTTTTTACCGCTCAAGGCAGATTGGCATTATCTTTCTTTTGATTGTTATTTCTGTATTCCCATGCATCGGTTTCTGCGTTCTCGGTGAATATTCAGCGGTAAGCCAAAATATGCTCAGCTATCCTGATTATACCTTTGATGATTATAACTATGCCTCAAATGATT
>JAFWWU010000109.1 GCA_017523285.1 Ruminococcus sp. | reverse complement strand
TGTATGGATAATCTTTATGCTATTATATATTGTTTTCTGTTATACTACAAACGGAAAATTCTCATTTGGTTTTACAAAACGTGAACTTATTGCTATATTAAATAGTGTAGTTGTTCTTATAGTATCAACAGCAATCGCCATTCTTGTAGCACATTTCTCTCCAAAAGATGAATTGCTTAGTATGATAGGAAATATTATCGGACTTGGTTCAAGCTTTTTATGCGGTATATTCGTACCACAGGATATGCTTGGTGATCATGTTCTGCATGCTGCAAAGTTTCTTCCATTTTACTGGTATGTAAAAGCCAATAATTCTATTTTTTCACTTGCTGGAGAAAATTTCAACGAGATTGAAATATATAAATATATTGCAGTCGAAGCATTATTTGCAGTTCCGTTATTCATTCTTGTATTTCTTCTTGCTAAAATTAAGAATTCTTCTTCAAGAACAATGTAACATTAAAAAAGAATAATGTCAATATGAGTTCCTTACATAAAATCTGCGTTGTGTCATTTAAAACTGCTGTGATTGCCTCACAGCAGTTTTGTTTATTTGCTTAAAATAATTTCTTAAAATACATTTTATTCAATTTCAATTAAATAAGTTCAATGTAGACTTATTTCTAATTATATTTTATTAATTTCTGTGCATAATATACAATTCGCATATCAAATATTGTAAAAGAAAAAAGAAAAAAGAATTGATTTTATTTTAAATATATGTTATAATTAAGTTGATAAAAAATTGTCGAACTATAAATATCGTTTATAAATATTCTTGTGAAAGGAAGGATTATATTGAATAATAATGTAGAAAATACTATAAATGATTCAAGTCAGACATCTGCTTTAACTACAGATAATCGTGTTTTAGATATATATAATGCTATTGTTCAGGAAATCTTATTCAGATATGATATAAAAGATGATATAATCACTTTTTATGGTACCGAAAACGGAGATCTTAATAAATCCAATACAATAAAGCAGTTTCTTACTTCTGTATCAGAACTAAATATTATCGAAGATTCTGACATTGATGATTTCACATCGTTCTTTAAACGTTTTTTCATAAAATCCAAAATGGATTCATTAGAATTCCGTTCAAAATATTTCAGCACTTCAAATCAGGTAAGCTGGTTTTCAATTGAGTGCAGAAGCTTTGATGTAAGCGAATCAAATACGGGATATATTGTAGGACGTATAAAAAACATTGATGATATCAAGGAAACTATCTCAAAGGTAAAATATGCCGCTGATATTGATCCTGTTTCAAAGCTTTTCAACTATAAGGCATTCTGTGAACAGGTTGATGAACATGTTGCTGCTGAAAACTTAAAAAACAGCATTATACTTATTGCTGAAATTGATGGAATAAGAACAATTGAAGCAGAGCTTGGCTGTGAATGTGCTGATGCATTTATCAGAAGATTCGGTGAACACCTTTATTCTCTTTTCAAAAATGACTATATTATCGGACATGATAAATATAGATTTCTTCTTTTTGCTAAAAAAGAGTTTTCAAAACAGGAAATTGATGAAGATATTTCAGGTGTAAAAAATATTGCAAAATGTGTAAAACTCAGAGGTTCTGATGATTTCTCGTATAATGTTAATATAGGTAAAGCTGTATTTGATAAGAACAATAATAATATTCGTAATATTATTACAACTGCGGAAAACGATCTTTATCATAATAAGCCGTTTGCTAATGATATGCGTCTCTCATCAAGAGAACGAAATAATGCAGAATATGACAAGACTATTCTTGTTATAATGGAAAAGCTTCTTAAATTTGCTGATATCCTTTTCAATAACTTTGAAACATACGATATATCTCAAACAGCATTTGGTATAATTGCTGATGATTTTGATATTTGCAATGTAACTGTTACAATCTTACAGGGTGGCAGACTCGGACAGACTCATGGGCTTTATTCATCAAGCTATGAGATTTCCGAAGATACACCTTATATTGAAGAATCATTTACAGCAATTTCCGGCAATGAATTTAATTATCGCATTTATCGTCATAATGACAGTATAGCACTTAGTCCTCGTAAAGTCAGAATGCTTAGATTTGTATTTGAGATTATTCATACATATGCTAACCGATATGCAAGTATGCAGACTGCTAAATATGCTAAAACTCATGATATGCGTCTTAATTGTCTTAATACCCATGGATTTATCGAACGTATGGATATGCTTGAAAAGCGTCTTAATATGTCAGAATATGCTATTATATTCATGAACGTTAAGAATTTCAGGACAATCAATGCAAGAGTAGGATTCGTAAAAGGAAATCAGGTACTTTATACAATCGTAGATATTCTTAACTCTATTCTCAAAGGCGATGAATTCTTCTGTTGTATGGGCGGAGATAATTTCTTTGTATTCCTCAGAAAAGCAAATCTGCAGAAGAATATTGATATTCTTAACAATATCAAGTGTACAATTGAAGCTAATGATAAGGATGTTATTTTCACTATATCATTCAGAATGGGTATATATGAAATCGAAAATGATATGATAAGTGGTTATCGTGCAAGAGAGAACGCAAGCATCGCGTTCAGTATGACAAGAATTCCTAATTCTCCATATATATCATATCTTACTCCTCAGAAAAAAGAAATACACGAACTTCGTAAAACGCTTGAAATCGATTTAAAGCCTGCGCTTCAGAATGGTGATTTCTTTATTAAGCTTCAACCAAGAGTTAATCTTAATAATTATACGCTTGTTGGTGCAGAGGCGCTTTCAAGATGGAACAGAAATGGTGAGTTCTTGCCACCGCTTTCATTTATTCCGCATTTTGAGCAGAATGGAATGATTGTTGATATTGATTTCTTTGTTCTTGATTCGGTATGTAAATTAATCCGTAAATGGCTTGATAAGGGTTTGAATGTAGTTCCGATTTCAGTCAATTTCTCCAAGATTACACTTGAATCATATGATTATCTTAATAATGTTTTAGCTATAATTGAAAAATATAATATCCCACCTAAGTATATTGAAATAGAATTTACTGAAACATGCTGCATGGAAAACGAGATTAAAATCAAGGAGCTTCTTAATAATATTAAGGAACATGGTATTAAGGCTTCACTTGATGATTTCGGGACAGGCTATTCATCAATCAATATGCTTAAGAATATGAATTTCAATATGCTAAAGCTTGATAAATCATTCCTCTCTGAAAATAAAGAGGACGAGGAAAGAGAAAAGATTATTCTCACTAATATTATTAAAATGGCAAAAAGTCTTAGTCTTGAAATTGTTTCTGAGGGTGTAGAAACCATTGAACAGGCTGATTATCTCAAATATCTGAAATGTGATTGTGCACAGGGATATTTATTTGACCGTCCGCTTTCAGTTGAAGATTTTGAAAAGAGATTGATTTCTCCTATATATGATATATAAAATCATAACCACCCGTCAAACGGGTGGTTTGCACAAAGGCTAAAAGCCTTTTGTTACCGGCCAGCGCCTAAAGACGCTGGCTTTCACTTTGTTCAAGCCTATTGCCATTGCCGCTTTTGCCGCCCCTTAAAGGGCGTT
>JAFWWU010000108.1 GCA_017523285.1 Ruminococcus sp. | reverse complement strand
TTATTTCGTTAATATAAACAATTAAAATCATACTTAAAAATTAAAGGGTGATCTACATGAAAGCTAGAATATTATCAGCTACTATATTCTCAGCAATATTGCTCACAGCACTTGTCAGCTGCACAAATAATAATAAAATTGAAAGCAAGCCGTCTATTAAATCCTCGTCTTATATAGATTCAGCAAGTGAAAACAAAATTCCAACAGAGAATAAAACAGAAACACCAACTTTATCACAAGCATATTATAATGAAATATATTCTGAAATAATTGACGGTTTTCGGAATGTAATTCAAAATGGCATGGATGATAATACTGAAATCTTCGGTGATCCTTCCATTTTGTATGAAATTGAAGGACATGAAGCTGATTATAACCTTGGATATGCTATTGAGGATTTAAGCGACGATGGTATTCCTGAATTAATTATTGCATCAATTAATGAAATCCGAAATGATATAAATTATGGAGATCTGGTTTATGCGATATACACATATTCAGATAATGAACTATCGCTTGCGTTTGAGGGCTCTTACAGAAATAGTTATTATTATATTGGAAACAGCTCTTTCTTCTATCGTGGTTCAGGCGGTGCAATTTATGAAATATTCGGCACTTTTACGCTTCAGCGTGACGGAAAAAATCTCAAATGCAATGATTACTATTTTACATATGAAAAAGATGAAAGCTTTGAAGAAATAGGATATTATCATAATACAAACGGTATTAGCGATAAAGAAAAATCAGAAGAGATTGACGAAAATGAATTCTGGCAGAAATCTCTTAGTATGGAAAAAGAAACTGTCCAAATTGAATTAACTCCATTTTCAGATTCTTATGACGTTGCAGAACCATCTCAGCTTTTTGCAGATTTTATGAAAAACACCAATTATAAGCAAGCTGACTGTGATTTCTATTCAGTTGAAAAAACTGGTAATGAAACTCAAATATTGTTTACAACTGACAACACATTACAGGATTTCAGACTTTTATCCTTATTTTTCAATAATATTGACGATGATGGAAATCTATTGTATACAATTGAAGATATATACTCTCACGGAGTTCTAACATCACTCTCTCCTCTTATAGTTGAAATGACATTTTATGGCGATATGCCATCATATGGTGTTTCATATATTGACGAAACAGGAAAAAGAAATTACTTTTCAGTTTCTATAAGTGGTTATGATGACTCAGTCGAATTACTACGTATAAACGAGGAAAATATAATACAGTAAATCTGATTATAATTAAACAGAATATAAATTACAAAAGATTATGGCGATACACTTAAAATGTATCGCCATATTTTTTAACCTGAGCTATCATGTCAAGAGATTACACGCATGCTTTGTACTGTATTACCTTAAGTATATTACAGCTTGATTGAAGCAATATACTCTGATATTTCCTGAGTTCCCCCAACTGATATAAACGCATAATAATTCAGAATAATTGAAGCATCTGATGAATCCACAGAGTTATCACAATTCAGATCAGCAGACTTTCTTTGTTTTTCAGTCAAATATCCTTCATCACCGGTTGAAACAATAGCATATTCTGAAAGCACCAATGATGCGTCAAAAGCATCAATCGTACCATCACCATTTACATCACCTAAAATCCCATTTCCGTTATCCCCTGTTGTATCTGTATAGTTATCAATGTAAGAATATCCGCATTTTGTGCATGTATGCTCTGTATACCCTTTTTGATATTCAGTCGGATTTATTACCTTTTCAATGTAATTATGCCCCTCTGTACTGATTATTTCAGTATACGAATCATTACAATTTTTGCAAAGATATCGGTAAATTCCATCAGCTAAACAAGAAACTTCATTTATTGTTGTTTTCTCATAATCATGACTGCAATATGTAATTTCTGTTTCATCTGTCAAGTATGAAAAATCACATTCGCTGCATATTCGTATAATTTTTCCGTCACCCTGCAATTTATCAGTAAATCGATGACCTGCTGCAGATAAAAGTGCCTCATAGTTATATCCGCATTCTGTACAAGTATATTTAATCATTGAATCTGTTGTGCAAGTACCCTGACGAGATATCTTATTGGTAAAGACTGAATGATCGCACACCTGCTCATTCTGAGGAATATATTCAAATTGCAGGCTTTCAACCCATGTTTGATCTCCACTCCATATACCAAAGATTTTCTCATTTTCGTTTAGAGGGAACGAGCCAACCCAGACTTTTCTTGTTGTTGCTTTAAGCGGTGGATTATATTCAACAACAGTTTCTTCGTCAGATAATACATATCCGCCTTTATCTTCGCCACCATTACTGAAATCTATATTTGCATAAATTGTAACTGTATCATAATCATCATTATATTCCATAGTAAAATCCATACCGAATATAAGTGAGTCAAACTGCTTGATATCGTAGTTAAACAAAGGAATCTCTGTATAATCTCCAAACACACCATAGCTGTAACTGCCATTCAATGGACTTGAAATTTTCCCGAACGGATCGTATAACTTATGATTTGTTCTTTTATTCGTATCAACATTTGTTTCTGTAGAAACATGAACCTCTCCGAACTCACCCTTATTATGAATATAATTCTTTTTAATTGAGCAAGGAACTGTAAACAGTCCACTGCCATGACCCGAATAGCCTATTGCAACACCATAATAGTTTTCTGCATCTTGTGAATGAATCAGTATAAGCTGGCGTTTTCCGAGCCATGCCATTGAAAACCTGAAATTATGATGAAGTCCTCCTGTTACACTTACAAGATTATCACCCGATATTTCTTCATCATTAAACGCAATTACAAAGGTGGGACGATTGAGATTCCCTTTACTATTATTCATTCCATCAAAATCTATTGCATCTCTTGATTGATTAATATAAAACGAAGTATAGCCATTCGGTGAACTTTCAATATCATAATGAATAATACTTTTCATTATTTCATAGCGTTGTTCTTCAGGTAAATCTGCTATCATATCATATGTAAATTCTACATTTTGACCATCCGAATCCGGCAAAACAGCTTTATTAAATGATGAATTAATGTATGAATTTATTGATGATAAATCAATAAATGAAGCAAATTCATCTTTAAGCTCTTTTAACTCCGTTTCCGTTTTGTTTCTGAAATCATACAAACGATAGAGTGTATCATCTGAATTATCAGTCCATTTATTCGGAATATCATATATTTTATCCTGTGACGGTTGCTCAGTTATTATCTGAGTCAATGTTTTTTCTTCTTTCAGATAATCAATTGTAACAAGCTTTCCGTTTATATAGAATCTTGTTTTTGGAATTGCATTCGATATAAGCTCATCTTCAGGAATAATAAATGTTTCATCCTCTTCTGTTTCTGGATCATCCTTGCAATCAATTTCATAGAACTGAAGTAAATCTATTACATTATTTCGGCAATTTTCTATAACAAGGTCATCTGGTTTTCCCCAAGGAATATACGGATTTTTTACTTTATATTCACCTTTAAATTCTGTAGTAACTCCATTAGCTAAAATACGAACATCTGATATTGATTTTACAGTGTTGCCATCTTCATCCTTATAGCTTATAGATGGACTATCAAATTCTATGAAATGTGTTTTTTCGTTCATCGTTCCGATATCCATATTACCGATAAGCCTGAGTCCATCACTTACATGAAACATAATCATCGGCTTGTCTTTAAGTATATCAGGCAAATCAATAGGAAAATTTGAATTCAACATATGATTTTCAATGTTACCGAATGACGCTCTTGTAAGTGTATTGCCACAGAATACATCATTTTTTCCAAAACTGTAATTATAACTATAATCAATAAGATTCCCTCGATATATACTGTTTCCTGTACCTGTAAGTGTTTTGCCGTTTGAAAACTGTCCGAATTCAAGCCAGCAGGCCCTCCATGTTGAATGCATGAAATCTGAACTTGAAATAAAATATCGATAGTTTATATCTCCGGGAGAAATACCATCTTCTGTTTCTGTCCATGTACTTGCTGTGCCGTATATATTCTTTACAAGAGTATTATTTGTAACAGTTTTATAGAAAAATCCATAATCACAATATTGAATAGCACCTTCAGCAATAATTGTATTATCAAGCTTGCAGTTAGTGAAACATCCTGTTCCACGCTGTACACTTTTCATATTAAAATAAAAATTATCTGTATTCACATTGAAAAATCCACTTGTATTACAACTCTGAAGATATAAATCAGTTCCAATGAAATAACCATTTATCGGTTCATTATCATCAGCACTCATTACAAACATTCCTGCACCGTTCATATCGGATGTTTTATTGCTTCTTAATGTTCCATTGAAAACAACACGATATGTTGCACCGCCACGAAGTATAATCGGTTTATCTGTATAAAATGTACCATTATCAATATAAAGAATTGCACCATAAGTTGCAGCATAGTCAAACGCTTCCTGCAATTTTTCGTGATTACTGCCTGAATTCCAGTTGAAACCTCCGAAGTCTTTTTCTAAATACACCTTTTCGATATCAGGATTATTAATATCAAAGTAATATTTATCTTCTATCCCTGTATCATATAATGAACGTTCATCTGCTCCAATTTCACCAAGTTTTCTATATCCTGATGTTTTTGCATCGGGACTGCTGAATGCTGTCAGATCTATATATCTGCTGTAATAAGGTGATACATATATATAATCCTCAAGCCAGCTTACAGGTTCTCCGCCATCAACACCAACCCAACCCATTGCAGGCGTTCCGTCTGAGTTGTTCCAACCTCTTTCGCCCCACACAATTATTGTATTATCATACCAGCCTTCTGATAATGGTTTTCCGCCTTTCCAGTCATCGATAAATAAGTCTTCTTTTACCCATTTATTGATTTTAAAGGCATTATCAGCAAAGGTTATATTTTCAGCAGCTCTTGTTTTAGTATATCTTGATGTCCATTCAGAATCGGTAAGACGTATAAGTGTGGTCCATTCAAGAGAATCACATTCTATCTTATTCTGCGTAAACGAAATACCGCTATGGAGATTTATAAGATTTATAAACTGTCCGTGAGCATGATTTGCAGAATCGAGTTTATTTCCCGTTATACTATCACGAATAATATAGCCCTTACTGTGATAAATAAATTTCTTTTCTTCATTGCTCCACTCTCTGTCCCAATAATCAAAAGCAGGTATCCCCTGTTTTTCAAAATAAGCAGCTATATCATTATATGCACAATCCTTAAAATAACAGCCACTTACAGTAGATGAAGAACCAACAGTAGTATCCATTACAAAGTTGTATACACGTTCTAAAGTAAGATTTGAGTATGATGTATGTGGGCACCATGTTCCCGCACCATTTCTTGAAAAATAATAATTTCCTATATATGAATTCGCAAACACAGTTGTTCCCATGCTGAATGATAACTGAAATACGGGGAGCTGTGAAAGACCGTCACTGTCTGTATAATATCCACCAAAATAATAATTATCATAAAAAAATGCATCATTCGTTTCTACACCATTGTAAACATATTTTGTCGGACCAACTGTTATATCTGTTACTCGTGTAAGCATATCCACATACGACCAACGCATAAATGATTCAAAACCGGAAACACCAATATTACCAATACCGCCGTATTTTATACGCATTCTGTAAAAAAGATTAAATCCATCTACTGCTTCAACATCATCACTGCATAAATCCGATATAATATTTTCGGCTGTATTATCAGGAGTAAACGAATCATGTGTACCTTCTACCGCAAAAGCAATATCCGATATTCCTGCAAAATACCATGAATATGTTTCTTCAAGATTCGCATTAGTGAAAAAACCATTTACTTCAACAGGATTACCATCAATGTCCTGAAAATTTGGCTTTATTATAAATGCAACATTACCTGCTGTGGCATTAATACTTGTATATCCCCAAAGATAAATTGATTTTGCGAAATAATAAACGCCATCTTCAATGAAAACATCCGCATTATCTTTATTTCTGGCTATTTCAAGAGCTTTATTAAGCATATCCGAATAATCATAATATGAATTATCAGAAGAATAATCTTTAAACATAAGCTCTCCGTTTTCATTTTTTAGTTCTATAAGATCAGACGGAAAATATACAACATTATCTGTTTTGGTATAAAGATTATCAGTGTCATTTTCTGCACGCATACCGATATCTCCTGTATGGCCATATGTTATCATTCCCTCATTCGGGTCATGATCAACAGGAAAAGTTTCAGACTGCTTAGTATCAGTATTTTCAGCACTTACAACAATCTCAAGCATAGGAAATAGATTGATTACAAATACAATTGATATTATTACGCTTATAAATGACAAGTGAATTTTCGATTTATTCATCATATTCAGTCCTTTCATTCTTTTTATAATACTAATATTAGCATTATTTATTATTGGATAAAGTGATATTTTTTACAGTATAACATATTATTTGTAAAAAAGCAATAAATTTCATCAAAATCGCCACTCACAAATATGCAGAAATACAAGTTATCTTAGAATGAATTGTCATTTATTAACACTTCCAGAACGCACTATTTGATATTTAGGCACAATAAAAGCTGCTAAAAAAAATCAATATGCAGAATACCCAAAGATGGAGCAAGAGATATAATCCCCTACAACCAAAGAAGAAACATCAGGGGGTGTAATATGTGTTTTTCTCGACAATAGAATAATCTTATTTTCAAGAGCTTGTCTGATGGCTTTGTATGGATGATTTCTCCGGATACATCTGTTGGAAATGCCGGTAAAAATACATTTATGGCATCATATATACCTGAAGATACAACAAACTATGTAGTTGAAGATAACATAGAGATTACTGTTGATGTAGCAAAAGCAATACCTGTTGTGAATTATCCAACTGCAAGTGAAATTGTTTACGGACAAGCTTTATCTGAAAGCATACTTTCTGAGAATGGTTGGGAATGGGTTAATCCAAATTCTGTTCCTGGGGTAGTAAATGATGGTTATGAAGCAATTTTCTATATCAAAGACGGAGATAATTATGATTATACCAATATCGATGGATATGGAGTATTAGATTCCACTCCTGTTATCGTAAAAAATATCCCTGTTGAAGTTAAAAAGGCAATACCTGAAGTAAGCGTAGATATTCCTGATGTTGAATACACTGAGGGTGATCCGCTTCCTGCATTAATAGGAATTCTTCCTGATATATATGAAGGCGTATTCGAATGGCTTACCGAGCTTGCAAATGGTCTTATCGCAGGCGAGAATAAACTTGAATGGCAGTTTACTCCTGATGATAAAGATAATTTTGAAATTGTAACAGGCACAGCAATTATTAATGCACAGACAACAACTACTACAACTACAACAACAACTACTACAACAAGCACTACCACTTCAACTACTACAACAAGCACTACGACTTCAACTACCACAACAAGCACAACTACTTCGACCACTACAACAAGCACTACGACTTCAACTACTACGACAAGTACGACTACATCTTCGACCACTACAACAACTATTGAAACAACTACTACACTTCCTGAAACAACAATTACTACTACAGTAAGTGAAGAAACAGAATCAACTACTACAACTGCAATAACAACTCTCCCACAGACAGGCTTCTCTGAAATTTATAACTACATAATGTTCATAGCTGTTGCAATGATATTATCTGGTATCGGTGTAATGGCAAAGAGCAGAAAAAGAAATAAATGATTTCAAATAATAGGAACAGGATGTTAGTCCTGTTCCTTTCACTTTCTGTCACTTTGGTATCACAAGATGCACATCACACAAAATAATATAAACTTACTTGAAATCTGTCTGCTTATGTAGACAGATTTTTATATTTAACTGTCAAGAATTATGAAAAAATCAGAATATCAAGCTATTTTTTAAGCATTTTTTATGTATGCATTCAAATTCCGTGCAAAAACAGTCAAATTCCGTGCAAGCCCGTTTTTTTTAAAAATATATGTTATAATATAAATACGAGTTAAAATATATAAATCGAAAATTATTGCTTTTGCAATTAATTTAGATAAAAATCATAATCAGGAGGAAAATTATGAAGAAAAAACTAAAAAAGCTGACAGCCTTTATGGTTTCAGCGACAATGGTCTTTCCTATTTTCGGGGAGTATCCAAGCGGAACATTCAAGCTTGGCTGGGATTCCAGCTTTTCAGCAAGTGCGGTGGAGGATTTATCACCTGCTGAAGAAATAACAGTAAACATCGATACAGGTGAATCAGTTACACTTAGTGACAATGACAATAACGGTTACTATGACATTGGCACAGCCGATGAGCTTTATGCTTTTGCAAGTATTGTAAACAATAGTAATACCGCTATTAACGTCGAGCTTACAACGGATATTACTGTAAATGATAATGTTCTTGATAAATACGGAGAGCTTAATTCATATAATTCCGATAATTTCAGAGTGTGGACACCAATCGGCAATTATTCAAATAAATATAAAGGTACATTTAACGGACAAAACCATACAATCAGCGGACTTTATTTCGATAATGAAAACCAGGATTATGTAGGACTTTTCGGTTATATAGAAACAAGTGCTCTGATAAAAAATGTTGGCGTTATAAATTCATTTTTTAACGGAGATGAGTATATTGGCGGTGTGTGCGGTTTCAACGAAAAATGCATAATCACAAATTCATATAGCACTAGTGATGTCATCGGTAATAACGGTGTAGGCGGCGTATGCGGTGAAAACTACTATGGAACAATCACAAACTGCTATAACACCGGCTCTGTCAACGGTGATTCTGATGTCGGTGGTGTATGTGGTGGTAATTTAGGGGAAAGCACAAACTGCTATAACACTGGTTCTGTAAGTGGTACTGATTATATCGGCGGTATGTGCGGTTTCAGCATTGACACAATGAGAAGCTGCTATAACACTGGTTCTGTAAGCGGCATTAATTATGTTGGCGGTGTGTGTGGGATTAACGCAAATATAATCACAAACTGCTATTATGACAACACTGTTTATACAGGAGTTGAAATAGGAGATGATTATGGTATATCAGAAAATGTTCTTGGTAAATCAACAGCAGCTTTTGCAAGCGGTGAAGTTGCATTCTTATTACAGAAGGAGCAGCCTGAATATATTTGGGGACAAAAAATCGGTGCAGACGATTCCCCTGTTCTAAATATCAATGATAAGGTGTATCAGCATACATATAATGATAAAATAGTTTATACAAATTCAGAAACCGCACCGACAAAATGCCCACATTTCTATGATGAAAACGGCTTCTGTGCACTTTGTGACATCAACTATGAAAAGCCTGAAACAGATAAAAACAACATATATCAGATTTCAAATGCAGGCGAGCTTTACTGGTTTATGGAAAATGTAAACGCAGGAAATACATCTGCAAACGCTGTTCTTACAGCTGATATTGTTGTAAATGAATCTCTTGAGGGCAATCCACGCAAATGGTTCCCGATTGGTTACTGGTATGACCGTAACGGCGACGGATACAAGGAAGATGTTTACTATACAGGTATATTTGATGGGCAAAATCACACAATCAGCGGACTTTATTTCAATAATTTTAATCAGGTTTGTATCGGACTTTTTGGTCAGATAAGCAAAAGTGCTGAAATAAAGAATGTTGGCGTTATAAATTCATTTTTCAGTGGAAACAATAATATCGGTGGTATCTGTGGCTATAACTATGGCACAATCACAAACTGCTATAACACTGACGATGTTACAGGATTAAGCGATAATGTAGGTGGTGTATGTGGTTATAATTATAACACAATCACAAACTGCAATAACGCAGGTGATGTAAATGGAAACAATAAGGTTGGTGGTGTATGTGGTTATAGCTTGAAGAGTATAATTACTAACTGCTATAACACTGGTGATATATATGGAAATAATAAGGTAGGCGGTGTGTGTGGTGATGGCACCGGCACAATTACAAACTGTTATAACCAAGGCCTTGTTAGTGGATATGATTATGTTGCCGGCGTTTGCGGTATAAGCTCCGCTGCTATCACATACTGCTATAATACAGGGGCTATTAGTGGAAATAGTTGTGTTGGTGGCATATACGGACTTAACAATAGTAGTAATGAGAACACAAACTGCTATAATATAGGTATTGTAAGTGGGGACAAGCAAATCGGAGGCTTGTGTGGTTATAACTATGGTGACTTCACAAACTGCTATAACGCAGGTGCTATCAGTGGAAACACTTCGGTTGGTGGTATGTGCGGTTTTAACAATAGTGATGCTATAATTAAAAACTGCTATAACACAAGTGATGTAAGCGGAAATCGTTTTGTCGGTGACATGTGCGGTTTGAACTATGGCAGAATCATAAACTGCTATTATCTTGCTGAAAGCGAAACAGACAATGATTACGGAACTGCATTCAAAACAGAAATACAGTTTGCAATTGGTGAGGTAGCATACCTGCTGAATGGCGATCAGACAACAATTGCATGGTATCAGACAATCGGAGAAGATGCACATCCTGTTCTGGATAATACACATGAAACAGTATATTACGGATATCTGCATTGTTATGATACAGATATGCAGTATACAAATGATTCAAATATTTCCGATACAATATCAAATCATACTTATGGATATACTGCAACTGATAATATAATTACAGTAAGTTGTGTAAATAATGGCTGTAATGAAAAAGGAACAATAGAAATCTTTGCAAACGATAGGTCTTGTGATGGTGAAGCAGTAACTGCAACAGTTATAAATACTTTTGACGAAACAGATTACAACAATCAAATTGTATATAAGGATAGTGAGGGCAATATTGTTGATAAAGCTGTAATCGGAGGAACATATACTGCAAATCTTACTATTGAAGGTGTAACAGCAAGCGTTGAATTTGTAATTACTCATGTAGGTGGAAACGCAACCTGTACAGAAAAAGCAACTTGTGATGTTTGCGGTGAACAGTATGGTGAAGTTGATGCTGAAAATCATAGCGGTGAAACAGAAATAAAAAATGCCGCAGATGCAACTTGTACCGTGGAAGGTTATACAGGCGATACTTGTTGTAAGGATTGTGGTGCTGTACTTGAATCAGGAAAAACAATTGAATCAAACGGTCATGTAGGCGGAAATGCAACTTGTACAGAAAAAGCAACTTGTGAAGTTTGCGGAGAACGATATGGTGAAGTTGATGCTGAAAATCATAGCGGTGAAACAGAAATAAAAAATGCCGCAGATTCAACTTGTACCGCGGAAGGTTATACAGGCGATACTTGTTGTAAGGATTGTGGTGCTGTTTTGGCCGAAGGAGAAATAATTAAAGCTGAGGGTCACGAGTATATTTGTGTTGTGAAAGATATACCGGATGCTAACGAAAACATCATACTCACTTATATTTGTAAGAAGTGCGATGATACTTATACCGAGGAAATCGTGAATATACCTGATCCCGCAAAAGGTGTAACTGCAGAAGTTACATACGCTACCTATTCAGGCAATGGCGGTCAGATCGAAATCACCTTTACTAATGGCGGCGAAGATATTATCGGCGGATGGAATATTGAACTTGACTTAAATATCGACGGTAAATTAACAAACACCTAGGGTGATGGTTATGTAACTTCATTTGAAAATGGTCATGTAACAATTGTAAATCAGAGTTGGTCACAGGACTTTAAGGCAGGAGCTGTTAAGAAGATATGCTTCCAGTACAGCGGAAATCTTGACGGATTTATAACTTGTATGCAGAACGATGCTCCTATTATTGCAAGCGTTAATAATCTGAATCACTGGGGTAATGGTGGTCAGATTGAGATTATTCTTGAAAATACAGGCGAAACACTTACAGATGGCTGGGATTCAGAACTTACCATTAATCTTAACGGAAAGCTGGCTGCAACCTGGGGCGACGGATTTGTTTCATCATATGAAAACGGTGAAATTGTAATCGAGAATCAGAACTGGGTTAAGGGATTCGAAAACGGTACTACGAAAAGCGTTTGGTTGCAGTATAATGGTGTTCTTCCAATTGAGATATCTGATATAGTGGTAAATTAATCATATACTTTTATAATTAATAAACTAAGGCGATATTGAACAAGCTCTGTCTGATATCGCCTTAAATAAAATTTGAAATAAGAAGAAATTGCATTATTTAAATAAATATGTTATAATAATATATCATAAACTGTAAATATACGGAGGTATAAAAGTTATGCAATTTGAATTGAGCGGAGAAAATCTAAAAAACCCTAAAAGACGATTTGCTATTGGAATATTAATTTGCATTATTTCAATTATTGCAATATTTGCGCCAAAACTTTATTCAGGAGCAACGAGAGAAACCTGTGTTACTGTAGAAGCAGTATTTGACAAATGCAAAATAAACTCATCAAGTGATCAGAATAAATATTACCTAAAATTTGAAGATATCACTGATACATATTATTTACATCCAAGCTGTGAAGATAAAGAATTAATGAATGACCTTTTCAACTTAAAATCAGGAGCGAAAATGAAACTTCTTGTATATGAGAAAACCGGAAATATTTATGAACTTGAAGTAAATGGCGAAAAATGGCTTGATTTCGAATATGCAAAGAAAAAGATAGACAACAATATAAAATATGTGAGTTATGCAGGTTATGCTTGTTGTGCTGTCGGAGTAATATGTGTTGTTTCCTCTCTTTTTGCGTTAATTTTCAGACGCAAGAAAGAAGAATAATCATATACATATAACTTAAATCGGGAATGCTAATTAATAGCATTCCCGATTTTTATGTAAATAGATTTACAATATAAGTGCAGCACCTCAAAAAATTTTGACATTTTAAACTCTATGTGTTATAATACATTTATAAAACATTTTTTAAGGGGATTTTATGAAAATAGCCGTATGTGACGATGAAAAGATTTGCTGTAAGTGTATTTCTGCTCTGTTAGAAGAGTATACTGACTGCTATCCAGAACTAAAAATCAGCTTTTCGATTTATCAACATGCTGATGATTTAGTTGAAGGAGTCAAAAAAAACGGTGGATTTGATATATATATTTTAGATATAATGATGCCCGATACTGATGGTATAGAGCTTGGGGTACAGCTACGTCAGAGCGGATACGACGGAAAAATCATTTATCTAACTGCTGCTGAAGAATATGCAATAGACTCCTTCAAGGCACAGCCTTTCAACTATCTTTTAAAACCTATTCAGAGAAATTCTCTTTTTGAAGCGCTTGACAATGCCGTGAATTTTATTGGTGAAAAAGATAAAAAGAGTATTATTGTCAGAACAACAGATGAAAGTAAAAAAATAGCCCTTGAAAACATTTTATACACAGAACTTTCAGGGAGGAAAATCTTATATCATCTGAAAAACAGTGATGTAATTGAAAGTATAACAATAAGAACCTCATTTATTGACGCTGTTCCTGAACTTCTTAACGATTTACGTTTTGCGATGTGTGGGAAAAGTATGCTTATTAATTTAAATCATATCACTGCAGTTTCCGGTGATTGCATTACTTTCGTAAACGGGATTAATCTTTATGTCACACGAAAATCCGCAAAGGAAATCCGTGATATATGGTATGATTCCTTCATTGAAAAACAGAAAAACAATTTATAACCTTGCTTTTTCTCTGAAATAAATAAAAAGACGATTTCTGAAATTGAAATCGTCTTTTTATTTATGTAAATTCTATTTATTCCAATTTGAAATACTATGCATTATTTCTTTCATAGCAAGCGGTAAAAACGGTTTTGTAAGATAATCCTCAACGCCGTAATCTGTAGCTTTTTGTATGGTTTCAATGTTTTTATCACCCGTCATAAATACAACAGGTATATCATATTTATCTTTAATACGAGAAAGTGTTTCAAAACCATCCATTTCAGGCATAATCACATCAAGAAGTATAAGATTAACCTCACGCTCTTCAAGTATTTTCAATGCTTCTGCACCGCTGTTTGCACCTATAACAGTATACATCGGCTCATCCTTCATGATAAGTTGAACCATTTTTATATTTATCGGCTCATCGTCTACAACAAGTATATGCTTTTGCAAGTCTTTTTCTCTCATATTATAACCCTTATCCTCATCAATCATCTGTAGCATAACATCAGCAATTTCAGGATCAAACTGTGTCCCTTTCCCCTTTTCGATTTCAGAACGCACCATTTGCTGTGAAAGTGACATACGATAACTACGATTGCTTGTCATAGCATCATATGTATCAGCTACACCGATTATTCTTGCTATCTCTGGAATATTATCTCCTGTCAGACCATTAGGATAGCCTTTTCCGTCATACCGTTCATGATGAAACTTTGCCGCGAGAGCAATAGTCTTGTCATCATAGATGTCTTTCAGAATATGATAACTTGTAACAGGATGTATTTTCAGCATTTCGTATTCTTCGTCAGTAAGCTTCCCGGGCTTATTAATGACAGCAGCAGGGATACGGATTTTTCCTACATCATGAAGAAGTCCTGCATAGTAGATCTCCTCCTGCTCTTTTTCACTTTTATTCAAACGTCGTGCAATCTCTCTTGAATATCTGGCAACTCTTATGGAATGACCATTTGTATAGCGGTCCTTGGCATCAATTGTTCGGACAAGTGCACGAATGATTTTTTTATTCATTTTGTTTACATAATTATTGCTTTCACTTTTATATTTCACTGATTTTTTCATCTTAACAATCACGACAATAAATATTATGGTAAGAATAATAATAATTGCAATGAATATAAAGATCATGTTTAAACATATCTGAGAATTTTCAAATAACGATATATTATTCATATCTTTTCTCCTTCCATATAACATGATATTACTTTTATGAAAAAGCGATTGAACATTACGTTCTGTTTTCAAGCAAGCTTCTGCCTTCTGAAATGACTTCATTATATAGATTCAAAAGCTTCTTATTTTCTTTTCTTATTATACCAAAATCTTCCGATTTTCCTGCTAATTCAAGTTTTTTTGCAAACTCTGAGAGCATTACCGCACCAATTGTCAAAGAAGTACTCTTTAGAGCGTGAACTTTTATAATATAATTTTTCCAGTCCTCATTTTCTACATAGGAATTAAGCTGTTCAATCTTTTCAATCCCATCCTGTACAAACATTTCGAGTATTTCATAATAAACATCTTTATTTCCTGACGTGTAAGTAAGACCTTTTGAAACAAGAATGTGTTTTTCCTTATTGATATTATTACTATTATTTTTTAAATCATCTGTGGTATTATCCTTTGATGTCAGAGTTTCGATTTTATCAGCAGGAATCCATTTTTTCAATACTCTGTCAAGTGCAAGTAATTCAATCGGTTTTGCTATAAAATCATTAAAATCTGATTCTTTAAACATTTCTCTTGCACCGTTTACTGCATTAGCTGTAAGTGCAATAATCGGAAGCTTTTTATAGTATTCTCCATTCATACTACGGATAATACGCGTTGCTTCAACACCATCCATTTCAGGCATCATATGGTCCATAAATACAAGGTCAATATTCTGAAAACGAATTTTATTAATCGCTGAAGGTCCGCTATCAGCTGTTATCAGTTCCATATTATAAGGCTGCATTAAACCTGACGCAACCTTAAGATTGATTTCTGCATCATCAACAATAAGAACTCTTGCCTTTGGTGCTGTAAATGACACAGACGAACTTAAACGTTCAATTTTATTATAATTATCAGTCTCATTATTAAGTGCCAGTGCAACAGACATTACATAAAAAGGCTTATATATACATTTTATTGATGCCGGAAGCTGAATTGAATCTGTAATATCCTGGATTAAGGATACATTCAACTCTAAAGAAATCTTATCAAAATAATCTTTATTTTCAATGTATTCTTCCTTGCCTATAAAGCAATGCGTTATTTTGCGTTCAGATATTGTTGTTTTCAGTTCACTCAGTGATACTGTATGTACCATTTTAACACCAAGCAGACTGCTTATTTCATTCATAAGTGTTGTATATTGTTTTTTAACAACTGAATTTTCAATTTTTTCAAAGTCAATGAATACAGCCGCATATAGTTTCTCAGGTTCATTTACGCTTATAAACGGACGAGCATCACTTATTTTTAAAGGAATTTCAAAGCTGAAAACAGAGCCTTGACCATACACACTTGAAACATTGATAGTCCCGCCCATCTGAGTTAAAAGTCTTTTTGAAATAGCAAGTCCCAACCCAGTGCCTTCAATCGAACGATTCTTTCGTGTATCAAGCTGTTGGAAGCTTGTAAACAGTCTATTTAGATTTTCTTCAGTAATACCTATGCCTGTATCCTCAACAGATATTTTAAGTATTATACTATCCTCCTGTACAATATGTGATACACTTAATGTAACAGCTCCCGAATGAGTGAATTTAACAGCATTGGTCATAAGATTTATGATTATCTGTTTTATGCACACTTCATCCCCAATAAGTCCGCATGGTATATTAGGGTCAGCCAATACGATAATTTCAATCTTTTTACATCCCTTTCGGGTTACGGTCATATTTATAACCTCTTCAAGAACAGATGAAATATTGAATTTATCTTCAATAAGCTCCATATTGCCTGATTCAATTTTAGAAAAATCAAGTATATTATTAATTATCGACAATAGGCTTTTTCCTGAATTCTGAATATTCACACAACGTTCTCTTACTATGTTGCTGATATCATTCTCACGAAGTATAAGCTCGCACATTCCGACAATAGCATTCATAGGAGTTCTGATTTCATGTGACATATTAGCAAGAAAATCGCTTTTTGCACGGTTTGCATCCTCAGCAGCAATTTTTGCAAGACGTAGTTCTTCACTCTGCTTTGCTTTACGCTCGGCACCAACAAAAAATACAATTATAATTACTATCATCAGCCATAAAAGACCAAATGTCCATAGTACCAGAGGAATAACCAGAGATATTTCTCCCGCAGGTGCTTTAGACGGAACAATACCCATTACATAGAAGTCTTCATAGTCTGATTCAGCTGCAAAAAGTACCTTTTCTTTATCTCCGTATGCTGCTGCAGAAACATTGACGTTCATAGAGTGGCGAATAGTCTCGATAGCTTTTTCATTATCTTTATTTAAAAGAGAACTTATTTCACTTTCTGAACCTAAAGAACGCAGAATAATATTGCCTTCATCATCTATAAGAAAGCACTCCCCCATACCGCCGTAGCATATAATATTCAGTTTTCTTTCAAGCACTGCAGTATCATAACACTTATACAATACATACCTTACATTCTGACCATTGTACACCGGCACTGTAAACAGAATTTTATTATTATTCGTACTTACGGACGGGTTTCCTTTTACTGCCTGAAAAAAACCGTCATAGTCAGAAAAGCTTAATTCCTCGCCGTAAGCAAAAGAACCATCTATACGCATAACGCCGTATATTACACCATTCTGAGGCTCAAATATATCATCAATCTCACCTGTTTCAATATCAACTAAAGCAGTCAGCTCGGATAGTATATCAAGCTCAGTTCTAAAGGTATTGTCAATTGATTGTGCCATCATCAGACTATATCCTGCAACGTGTTTTTCTACCTGTGTTTTTGTAATAGAGTTTAATTTCAGCCACATAAACAAACATACAATACCGACGATTACAAATCCAAGAATAGTCAGGGCTGCTGCATATAGTATTCGATTTCTATCTATTTTTTTTATCATATATTTCAACTCCGTCAACAAACCAATCCATATTTTCAAATAGCATTTCGTCTGTCAAAGCTTCATTTTCACCGCATCTCAACACACCATTGTTATCATATATTTCTCCTGAAAAGATGTCGTTTCCGCTTGATATTCTGTTTTTTGCTTTACTTACGGCGTTTATTATATCATTATCTACAAATGATGAAAAAGCCGAAAGACCAATAACACCACTGTCAATGTCAAACCACCTGCGTTCTGCTGTGTTTGGTTTACCCTGAACATATTCTCTTATTATCTGATAATAAAGAGAATCCCAGTTCCAGACAGCCGCAGTAAGATGTTTTTCAGAAAGTCCCTTTACATCCCTGTTATAACCGATTGAGTATACTCCCATTTTTTCAGCTGTTTGTGCTGTATAATGCTGATTCTGATGATAAGTAATAACATCTACAGATTTATTCTTAATAAGAGCTTCGGCAGCCTTTTGTTCACTTTCAGCATTTTCCCATGAATCTGTCCAGGAAACATAAACCGTTGCATTTGGGTTAATACTCTTAACTCCGAGTGTAAAAGCATTTATGCCTCTGTTCACTTCACTGTTCGGCATTGCAGCAACATAACCGATTGAATCGCTTTCAGTTTTCATACCAGCGATAATTCCTGTAAGATATCTTGCCTGATACATTCTTCCGAAATATGAAGTAACATTTTCAGCCTGATATTCTGATGAACTTGAATAAAAAGCAATATCAGGATAGCTGTCTATGGTTTCCTTTACTTCTGAAGAATAAGAATAGCTTGAAAGAATTATCATTCCTGCACCTTCATCAACAAGTTCATGTATTGCTTCGGCACATTTGCCGCTCCATTCAGGGATATTTTCTTTTTCAATAAGTTTGGTTCCAAGTTTATCACAAGCAGTAACTGCACCGTTATAATGTGCACTGTTCCATCCGCTGTCATCTTTTTCTCCCGTTATAATTAGACCTACTGCATAGGATGATTTGTCTTTTTTATGACCGGTCAGAAGAATAAGAGTAATTGCTGTTATAAGAACAACACCTACAAGAATATAAGGAAGAATTTGTTTAAGTCTTAGCTTATTCATCAATTATTACTCCTTCCACATACCAGTTAAACTCATTAAGCATAGCATAATCAGTCATGCTTTCTCCCTCAGCTATACGCAGTATTCCCTTGTTGTCATATATGGGACCATAAAAAACATCATATGTACCACTATCAAGATGCTTGCGTTCCTTCTCCATAGCATCAGCAATTCCCTCCTTAGCTTTATCGGATAAAGGTGCTGTTTTAATAATACCCGTTTTTGAGCCTTCCCAATAATTCCTACCATCAAATTTGCCCTGCAAACATTTCAGTATATTCGGCATATAGAATATTTCCCAGTCCCATACTGCCGCAGTAAGAAAAGTATCAGGATAAAGAGAACTGTTATCAACATTATAACCGATGCTCATAATACCATGTTTATCAGCAATTCTGACCGGCTCTAGCGAATCACTGTGCATAGCAAGAATATCTATATTATGAGAAGAAATCAGCTTCTCTGTTACTTCGGCAGTCAAAGAATTATCGCCCCATGAATTAGTCCACTTAACATAAACTTTTGCTTCTGGATTAACACTTTTCACACCAAGTGTAAATGCGTTTATACCTCTGTTGACCTCTGAAATAGGAAACGCCGCAACATAGCCGATTTCATTTGTTTCTGTCTGTAAACCTGCTGCAATTCCTGTAAGATATCTCATCTGATACATACGCCCGAAATATGATGACATATTTTTACCGCTTTCTGTTCCCGTTGCATGGAAAAAGAATATTTCAGGATATTTCTCGGCACCTTCCACCATATATTTACCAAATTCAAAGGAGCCTGCAATTATAATCTTGCAATTATCCTTTGCAAAGCCGTTGATTATTTCTGTAACCTTATCTTCGGTTACACATTCTTTATATGTTATATCAAGATTAAGTTCAGCGGCAGTTTTTTCAAGCCCTTCATAATGAGCCTGATTCCAGCTTCGATCAGTTTTACTGCCGTTCATTATTACGCCGACCTTTGTTGCTGTTTCCGTTACATCTGCTTCGGCTTTATGATAAGTAATTAAAAATATTCCCGCAATAATTGCCATAATAATCAATGCCATAATTATAATTATTTTTTTCATATTCCACCTCTGTCAAATATCATATTTTCGTTTATGATATAAATATAAGTTTCATTTGATACAAAGCTTCTTTAAAGTCTTTATACTATCTATACATTATACCATATTTTTTCAATAAAAACCATTCCGCACGGAATTTAACTGTTTTTACACGGAATTTATGTATTCTAATATAATCCTGTATAGTATATTTATGCATTATGACATATATTATGTAATTATATATGGAATATGGAGCAGGAATGCTTGCTATGTTAGGAATAGCAGCTCTTATACTTGCAAAAAGAAATGAAGATTAAACAATATCGTGAATGCTGATTGACAGTATTCCCGATTCATTTATATGTTGTAATCAACTAAATATAAATAAGGTATCCTTGTGATGCTTACTCACCACAGACAGAATGGTGATGTAAGAAAGAACATACGATAAAAGCAGGTGAATAAAATCACCTGCTTTTATCATTTTTATAGTTTTTTCATAAGATATTAACTCTGAATTATGTTGTGCTATAATAAAGTTGTAACAGCTCGGTCTAATATGATATAATCATAGGAGGAAACGAGGAATGAAACAAATGAGTAAACATTATGAATCAGAATTCAAGAAGAAAATAGTACGACTTCATCTTGAGGAAGGAAGAACCCTGAATGGACTTGCCGCTGAATATGGTATAGCAAAAGCGAGTATCTCCAACTGGGTAAAACAATTTCGCGAAGAATGCCAAGTAAATAACAAAGCCCAAGCAGAATATGATTGCATGAAGGAAAATCTACAATTAAAAAAGCAACTGGCAGAGCTGAAAAAGGAAAATGACTTTTTAAAAAAAGCGGCGGCATTCTTATAATAATTACAAGACACCTTTCGAGGCACGCTATGAAGCGTAAAATATTAAATGTATATAATTAGGTCATGGTGTTACAATTATGCTTGACCACAACAGCTTAGATATGCTGAAAATAAATATTATTTATCGTTTACTTCTTATGATATCGGAATATATTTCTTTAATCTGCTCTTCATTAATTGGAACAATAAAATTCATAAGTCTTTCAGCATTCACTTTTTTTGCAAGAACATCTGCTTGGGCACAACTTAAATCATAATTACATTCAAGTTTCATATTATTATAAATATAAGACAACCTATCAGAAAGACTTTGTCCATTTTCAATGCCAAGCACATTATATAGAATAATAAATTCATTTTTCAGGTCATAAATTTGTTCAATATATTTTAAAGCATAAATAAGGCAGATTGCGACTGCTTGGCCATGTTTTATTCCATATTCTGAGGTAAGAGTATAACTCATAGCATGTCCGATAGTTGTTTTGGAAATATTAATTGCTTTGCCTGCATAATCAGCGGCAATCATAATTTCTTTATAAGCTTCCTTCTCACCATTAATAAATTCCTGATATTTTCCGAGTATTAATTTTAAAGAACACACAGCATAATCAATGCTTTCAGCTGTTGAGTTGATTGATAATATGCTTTCAATGCTATGACATAATGCATCAAGCAACGAAACCTTTCTTTGCTGTTCATTCATGCTATAAAGCAAGCGACTATCAAGAATAATATTATCCGGCAATAGCATTATATCTGCAAGAGATTCTTTTACACCATTTTTATAAATCACTGCAAAATGTGTAGATTCACTTCCAGAGCCAGCTGTTGTAGGAATTGAAATATGCGGAATAGAACTATACTTCTCATTATTTAGAAGAAAGAATCTGATACCCTTTGCAGTATCTATAACGCTTCCTCCACCAATAGAAATAAACAAATCTCCACCATATTCCACAAATGCTCTCTGCGCTTGTATTATACTTTCTTCTGTTGGATTTTCTATAGCTCCAAAGTATTTTCCTACTCCGAGCGTATCAAGAAAATATTCGGTTTTACTATTTTTAAGATGTTTTCCTATAATTGCAAAAGGGCGTGTTGATTTATATTTTTCCAGAATATCGGCTAAACATAATATATCAAAATATCCGCCTTTATCTGATATTTCAATTTCTCTGCTTACACGTTCGTAATCCTGAAATGTATCTATTTCATTAATATAATATTTTTCATACGATAAAGCATATATCTTATTTATACTAAGAATATTATTCAAGGCATTTTCCGCATAAACATCTGTAATTCCCTTTTCTATAAATATACTCACTTCTGCTAACCAGTTAGAAATACACTCCTTCGACAACTTATAAACAGGCTGGAGAGCATAGCAATTATCATCATATATATTCACCGATACTTCGTTTAATAAATCGTTAATCAAACGTCCCTTAAAATCCTTTAACGGTTGACTTATTGACTTATTTATAAGGCATACAGAACTTCTTTTATCAGAAAGTATTGCTTTAATACATTCATTGTTAAAAACGAGATCTCCATGAATCATCAGAATATCATCATTAAGGTATTTTTTGGCAAGATACATCGAATAAATATAATTAGTTGATTCATAAAGCGGATTGTTCACAAAAATTGTATTTATTGCTTTATGCTTTTTACATTCTTCTGCTATCTCATCCTCATATTTCCCTGTCGTGATGATAACATCAGTAATACCGCATTCAGCTAAAATTCTGAGCTGACGTGAAAGAATAGTTTCATTATCTTTAAGCTTTAAAAGACATTTAGGACAATTCTTAGTCAATTCTCCCATTCTGCTTCCAATACCGGAATTGAATATTAAAGCTTTCATTTTTTTAAATTCTCCATAAGCATTTTTTTATTTTCAATGGGTGATAAATCAGGTCTGCCAAGATTACTGCGTGAACCTTGTTTTACATAGATAACCATAGCTGATTTATCATGATTTTTCAGAAATTTAATTCCTTCTTTAATTTCTGCTTCATTGAGTGCTGTACATACATTCGCAAAACCACATTTAAGTAATATTTCCGGAATATCAATATCAAAAGCGACTGTAGGCTGTCCACCTACAGATTCATGAACTCCGTTATTTATAATAATATATTTGAAGTTATTGCCGCAATTCACCGCATTAATTGCCGCTGCCCCCATGTGCATAATAAAAGATCCATCACCATCAATACAATATATCTGTCTGTCTGAAAACAAACTTATTCCAAGCGCAATAGAAGAAGTATGTCCCATTGAACCAACAGTTAAAAAATCATTGGAATGGTCTGAATTTCTCATTTCACGCAGTTCAAAAAGCTCCCTTGAGCACTTACCTGTAGTTGAAATAATAATATCATCCCTACTGATATTATCTATAATTATTTCAAGTGCACATTCTCTTGAAAGAACGTAATCAGACTGCTTAAAATTATACTTATACTCACTGAACGTATT
>JAFWWU010000107.1 GCA_017523285.1 Ruminococcus sp. | reverse complement strand
TATATGTCTGTATCATCCATGTTTCTGCTTGAACTGCGGATCGTCAGTAGCCACAATGTACTTCGGACCTGTAAAATCGCTGTAGAGCACCTCCTTGATATTCTTAAAGTAATTTTTCATTTGTAATACCTCCGTTTTGATTTCTTGTTTTCGGTTGAATCAAAACGAAGCTTACGGATATTTCGCTGTCATGCACAGCCAAGGGTAGGTAAGTAACATAAAAAGCCCCTTTCCCGTGCAATCGGAAAAGGGGCTTCAAACACTGTACGAAACAAACGAGCAACAAAAAAGCACCGTAGAAACGAATAGGCATCAATCAGCAACTGTCGGTTCAATTCTTCCATATACTGCAAAAGACACAGCTCTGCGTATTGCAGGGCTTTTTCTTTATCGGAACAGATTTTTTATGCTTCTGCAAGCTTGTAAAGTTTTTCGGCATATTCGTGGATATCCTCATCATTACGCATTGCATCAACAAAGTCCGACCATGTTTCGGATTCATAAAGCACATTCAAATACGATATTTCAAGCACAGGATTATCATCGATAAATTCAGAAATATCGTCAATTTCAGAAGACAGCTCTATCGTTTCGGCAAGCATTTCCACTGTTTGCTTCAAGGTCATTGGAATATCCTCATCAAGCTCGCAGCTATCATAATACCACTCACTCAGATTACTCAGATTTGCAAAGCAATAGTCCGAGAATTCCACATCACATTCATCATAATAGTGACGGCGAAGCTGCTCGTAAAGCTCCACACAAGATTGATATGTATCATAATTCTTGCCGTTATCCTTATCAATTCTATATTCTGTCGGCTCGAAAATGACCCCAATATTGGAACTGTAATTCTTACGTCCTGTTATCAGCTTGTTCTTTTTGCACAATACTGCACTGTATACATAAGGCTTCACTGCTTTCAGATGCTTATTGGAATTCACCTGACGTACAAGCTCGCCGATATTTTCAAGAAAAACATTGCCTCGTGCCTTATACAAGAATCCGTGCTCCAGTGCCATTTTGTATAGTAATGCCTGTTCTTCACGGTCTATTTCAGCAGCTGTATTGATACTCTTTATGGAATTGACAGTCTCACGAATTCTTTCACGGAATACAGGTTCATTCGTGATTATTTCCGCAAGGAATTCAGCTTTTTCTGATTGGTCAAACCACAGAAGTATTTTCTGTTCGCTGTCCGTAATATTGCCGAAAAGAAGCCCGTTTTCAGTAAGCATAGCAGTATACAGGAACAGCATTTCATCGTTGTGATTCTGCTGCAGCTTTTCTGCAAGCTCCATACATATAACGTTTATATTATTGCTTGTAATTCCATTTTTTCTGAGAAGCGAAAAGAACTTGCTGCGATAATTCTCAGCACCGTTCAGAGCTTCTTCAAATGTAAACCCATGCCCCTCCAGAACCTCTTCAAAAGGCACATAACTGTCAGCTTCTTCATCAAGGAATTGCTGTATTTCTTCGTATTCGTCGTACATAATATCATCGTCCTTTGCTACATAATAGCACATTTACGACAGCTTGTAAACAGTAAACAGTTACTTTTGAAGAAAAAACTTCAGGAATTGTTTTGAAATATATATTGGTTTTGTTTTTCTCAATTCATATAGTAAAAATTATTAAGATGATAATAACACATTATGTTGAAATAAAGCAATAGGATAACTCACGTCATTTCATAACAGCTAATCCCTGAGTGGGTGATAGCTCATGGATTTATATTTGGGTAGGGAATACAAAAGTCGATTATAAATTTATTTAGTGATTGAATCTGAAATTATGTATAAATAATAGAAATTGGGGTCAAATTGGGGTCAAACTCAAAAATGATAAAAAAATTAAAACCTCGAAACGGCTATGTTTCGAGGTTTTTTCTGGCAAAAGACTCAATCTTTGATACAATGCAACCGCCTTGCAGGGGTTCGTTTCTTTGCTTGGAGGTTGCATTTTAGAGTAATAGTTGCAATTCTAAAAAGAGTTTCGTAAAAGTGAGAGTGTACGACTTTTTCAGTCGCACACTCTTTTTTATTTTTTCAGCGTTCCCACTACAATCTGCCGCTGCGTACCGTCATCCGTACAGGTCACAATGGTGATACGATCATCGCCGAAATCATCCAGTACCCACGTTTCGTTTGGCTCTACGATGAAATTCTTTGTAACTACGTAAGTATACTTTGTCCTTTGTTCATCATTGTCAATGAGATACATTTCCATACCAATTTCGATATGCTTCATCTCGTTGAAGATCTCCGCATAAATGGTGCTGTTGTGTCCTGCGATACAGTAATTACCGCTGCCGACTGCACCTGTGCCGGGGAAATGTCCTGCCGCCTTTGAAAGTACCTCATGCTCTGTTCCGTCCATAACGGGAGCCTTGATTTCAAGGTCAGGAATCTCAAATACAACGCACTCTTTCAGAAGTCTCTGCTTTTCAATCTCACGGCTGATACGCTTCCAGCCGAATACCAGAAGCACAGCGCTTCCCATAAGAGCCATAACCAGCCCCGCAATAAACAGAAGCCTTTTCTTTTTAGCCTTCACATCATCAGCCTCCTTCCCGCATTCCGTCTGACAACCCCTGTAAACTGCCACGTATTTTAAATATATTATAGCATAGTTTCACCTATTGTTCAATATATGGGCAAATAAAAAAGGCTGTTGCACTGAACAGCCCATTTTTATTTAATTCAAATCAATTCAGCCCTATACAATACTTACATTAAGCATAAACGTAATTAAAGTGTATCTACAGCAAAACCCTAAAGCCCTTGCAAGTATACATAAGAGGGTAAATACTATGTATACTGATTATAGTTATATAGGATTAGACGATGGCATAGAGTATAGCACATACACGGAAGCCATCGAAGCCAATCCAAAAAATTAACCTTTATAGGCTGGGCGGAGCTCCCGCCCGTAAGTCCTATATCGTCAGTATAACAGATTTGCCTTATAATGTCAAGTAAAAAATGTTGTAACTGCGTTTTGTGAAATACCGATAAATTTCACGTAGTTTCCTGAAGTGCTTAAAATCAGAGAAATGAAATACTGTT
>JAFWWU010000106.1 GCA_017523285.1 Ruminococcus sp. | reverse complement strand
GTTGAACGGAGAAAAACACAAAGACCTTATCAACGGAACAGGCTTTATCTCTGACAAAGAGTTTGGCTGCAAATATTTTGATGATGAAGATCAGGTAATCACAAGTGTTCCTGTAGGGGGCTTCTACTGCACGAAAAACTTCTTGCAGGGTGTTTCATTTGAAAATGGCGATATTCTCGATGTTACCATCGAAGAGGAAACCTTTTCACTCCGCTTTGAGGGCGTATTCAAAACAGCAGTTCAGGATACGACTAATGCTTCATCCCCTTATGTTATATTGAACAGCACTGTCTGGGATAAAATGAACAAGGCATCAGAAAGCTCTGTTTTCATGAAGGAAAAGACCTTGTATGTAAAAACCAATGACATTGATGCCGTTACAAAGGCGGCTGGTGATACAGAAGGCATTTCTGTTTACACAAGGGATCACTTTTCAAGCTATTTTATGTATGATATGATCACTGCCTATATTCTGCTGGCAGTTTGTATACTGCTTGTGATCGCAGCATTTGTAACACTTCGTTTTGCCATCGGCTTTACGATCTCGGAAGAATTTCGTGAGATAGGCGTCATGAAAGCGGTGGGCATTCAGAACAGCGGTATCCGCAGTATTTACATCACAAAATATGCAGCAATCGCTTTGATCGGTTCGGTGATCGGATATGCAGGCTCAATACCGCTCAGCAGCTATCTTCTGAAATCGGTATCAAGAAGTATCGTATTCAGCGGAAGTAATACCATGATCGGCGTTGCGGGTTCTATTGCAGTTATAGCACTGATACTGTTATTCAGCTACGGCTGTACAAGAGGAATCAAAAAAATGTCCCCCATTGATGCAGTCCGCAGCGGTCAGACAGGCGAACGCTTCGGAAAAAGAAGCGTGATGCATCTTGGTCGCTCCAATCTCCCTGCTACGGGTTTTATGGCGCTGAATGATGTTCTCAGCGCACCGAAGCAGTTTGCCATTATCACAGTGGTATTCACACTTTGTGTGCTGATGATGACAGTCATGTCCAATATGGCAAATACACTGTCCAGCGACAAACCGATCTTTTTATTCGGGATACCTGTTGAAACAGATGCGTCTATCCTTGACAATGAGATCGACAATAACTCTATCAAACAAGCTATGGAAGAATCCATGAAAACCAATGACGGCTGGAAATCTCTTGTGAAAGAAATGGAAAAGCTGCTTGATGAGAATGGTATGCCGGGACAATGCACCATAACAATGAGCAGTATCTATACAACTACCCATAACGATAACAACGCAGGTATCTCTTACCTTGTCACAAGAAATGCACCGACAGACGGATTTGTTTATGATGCCGGCAGCGCTCCGATGAAACCCGATGAAGCAGCACTTACCTCTGCTGCTATGGAAAAGCTGGAGGCAGAGATCGGCGACAGGATCAAGGTCAATATCGGCGGTACTGAAAAGGAGTTCATCATCACAGGTACATTCTCAACCTTTATCAATAATGGTATGGCTGCAAGGCTTTGTGAAGATGCAGAACTGAATCTTGAGAAAATCAATAATTTCATGGGTGTTCAGATACAGTTTGACGGAACGCCTGATAAAAAGCAAATCGAGAGAAATATTGAAAAACTGAAAGAAGTAACAGGCGGCGAAAAAATATACACGAACGCCAAGATGGTGGAAACCTTTACCGAAATGTCCGATACGCTGAACAGCGTCAAGCAGATGATGATGCTCATGACCGTGATCGTAACAGCGCTGATCGTGATACTGATGGAACGCAGCTTTATCGCCAAGGAAAAGAGTGAGATCGCATTGATGAAGGCGGTGGGCTTTCAGAATGGCTCTGTGATCGGACAGCATACTCTGCGTTTCGTTATGACTGCGGTCATTGCGGTCATTCTCGCATCTGTGATTGTACTCCCGATGAGTAAGGCTCTTCTCACATTCATTTTTGCTCAGATCGGAAGCGTATCCTCTACAGGTATCGCTTTTGATGCAGTGGAGATATTTGCCGTTTGTCCTGCCATTCTCATCGGTGTGACAGTCATCGGAACGTTCCTGACCGCCCTGTACACCAAAACGATAAAGGCAAGCGATACCGCTTCAATTGAATAAGGAGGATATTATCATGAATACCGTTTTACAGACAAAAGGACTTTGCAAGACATACATAGTGAACAAGCGTCAGAACAACGTACTGAAAAATATAGACCTTGAGATCAGGGAGGGCGAAATGGTTGCGATCATGGGACCGTCCGGCTCCGGAAAATCCACGCTGCTGTACTGCGTTTCGGGTATGGACAGAGTGACCGCAGGCGAAGTCATATTTAACGGCAAAGAAACCGCAAAGCTCTCGGACAAGGCACTTTCACAGCTCAGACTGGATGAAATGGGCTTTATCTTCCAGCAGATGTATATGATGAAAAATCTTTCCGTTCTGGATAACATCATTCTGCCTGCTGTGAAATCCAAGAAAAACACCGAGAGCCGCAAGGCGACCGAGGAGCGTGGGCGGCAGCTTATGCGCAGGCTCGGCATTGACGACGTTGGAGAAAACGACATCAACGAGGTGTCAGGCGGTCAGCTTCAGCGTGCCTGCATTGCCCGGAGCATGATAAACTCACCGAAGATGATATTTGCCGATGAGCCGACCGGAGCGCTGAACCGTTCCAGCTCCGATGAGGTCATGAACGAGCTTTTGTCCCTCAACCGTGACGGAACAACCATTATGTGCGTGACACACGATCCCAAAGTCGCCGCCAAATGCAGCCGTATCCTGTATATTGTTGACGGCGGGATCATGGGAGAAAAGGAAATGGGACACTTTGACGGCGGAGAAAAAGAACTGCGTGACCGTGAACGAGAACTGAATAACTGGCTGATGGAACAGGGCTGGTGATACTTGTAATATTGCCGCCGATATGGTACAATAGTGGTAGGTGGTGATTTTTATGACAGATATTCTGATCGTTGAGGACGATAAGGAACTAAGCTCCCTGCTGACGGATTTTCTTCGTGCGGAGGGGTATACCGTGTCGGCGGTGGAAAACGGAGAACGTGCCGTGCAGCTTTTTGAGCGATACGGCGCAAGGCTCGTGGTGCTGGACATCAATCTGCCTGATATGAATGGGTTTGCTGTTTGTTCCAAGCTGCGTGAGAATGCCGATACGCCGATTTTGATCGTCAGTGCAAGGACAGACAAGGAAGATAAGCTGAACGGATTGGATTTAGGGGCTGATGATTACATAGAGAAGCCCTATGATATAGATATTCTGCTTGCAAAGATCAAAGGTATTTTCAAGCGCCGGTATCAGCGGAGTATGCTCTCCGCAAGCGGCGTGACGCTCAATCTCGCTAACAGATCGGCTGAGATTGACGGCAAGCCGGTGGAGCTTGCTGCGAAGGAATTTGACCTGCTGGCGCTTCTGATCGAAAATCAGGGCAAGGCGCTTAAAAAAGAGTATCTGTTTTCGACAGTATGGGGCAGCGACAGCGATTCGGAGCTGCAAACGCTCCATGTGCATATCAACCGTCTGCGGCAGAAGCTGGGCGATGATCCCAAAAATGCCAAGCGTCTGCTGACTGTCTGGGGCGTGGGGTATAAATTCGTATGAGGGCGTTCAAAAAGCTGTGTATTGCAGTGCTTACGATATTTCTGATACTTGCGGCGCTGCTGAATATCGTCATGTTACAGAACCGGAAATATGCTGACGGACAATACCGTGTAGAAGCAAAACGCCTTGCGGACGAGATAGCCGAAACAGGCAGCTATGACCTTGCAAACTATCCGCATCTCACAGGGGTGTATACGGGCGATGATCTCTACAAAAGCGATGAACACTATGTCATCATAGAAGCAAACGAAACGCTGTACCGTGTGGAATACACGCTCGGAAACCGGAGCAATATGATGATTGCAATGAATTGTATTTTAGGCTTTCTGCTTTTAATATTGACCAGCGTATTTATCTATATCAAAAGGAATATTATCGAACCATTCGGCAGGCTGAACAGTATTCCGCAGGAGCTTGCAAGGGGTAATCTTGCAGTACCGATACCCGAACAGAAAAGCCGTTTCTTCGGGAAATTTACATGGGGTGTAAATCTGTTGCGTGAAAAGATCGAGGACGACAGGAAGAAGGAGCTTTCCATGCAGCGTGATAAAAAACTGCTGTTGCTCTCCCTCTCTCATGACATCAAAACGCCGCTCTCTGCAATCAAGCTGAATGCCAAAGCACTTGCAAAGGGAATATACAGCGACGAGGAAAAACGCCGCAGCGCCGCAGAGAATATCAATATCCGTGCGGATGAGATCGAGCATTTTGTCAGCGAGATCACCAAAGCGGCAAGCGAGGATTTCATGAGCTTTGAGGTCACGCAGGGTGAAGCGTTCCTCAGTCAGATCATTGCGAAGATTCATGCGAGATATGCGCCGCAGCTTGGTCTTTCGGGTACGGAATTTGCAGTACAGAAATATGACGACTGCATCCTGTCCTGCGATGCTGACCGCTTGGCTGAATGTCTGCAAAATCTGATCGAAAATGCAATCAAATACGGTGACGGCAGGCGGATAGAAATAAATTTTGATAAAATGGACGGCTGTGAGCTGATCACAGTGACGAACACGGGCTGTACCCTTGAAGAAAAGGAACTTCCACAGATATTCGGGAGTTTTCATCGCGGCAGCAATGCCGATAAGATACAAGGCAACGGTCTGGGGCTGTTCATCTGCAAACGCCTCATGTCGCTCATGGGCGGAGAGGTCTATGCCGAAATACATGAGGATTGTTTTAGTGTAACGCTGGTGGTAAAGTTAGCGTAAACACGATTTCAACCAATTGACCAAATAAACGTTCAAGCAGGGAATGATATATCATGGATCATAGTACACTCAATACCTCGGCAAAATGGAAGAAGATTTTTTGTCTTATCATGCTGCTTTTCTATTTCAGCAATATTAGCGTACCGCTTGGCATTCCTGTCATAGACACTATACGGGATATAATGAATATCCTGCTTGTTATCGTGATGCTTACTGATATTGCAGGTGAAGCGAAGAAATTTGGAGATAATAAGAAAAGTCTGCTGCTTATCCCGCTCGGTGCAGTTATGATCATCGGATTGCAGGGTATCCTGTGGGACAACATCATAATGGGTATAATAAGATCTGCCATTGGTATAACAGCAGACAATGCCAATACGACCAATGTAACAGAGATGATAAAAAAATCTCCGATATTCATGGGATTCATGGCTTGTATCTATGGTCCGGTTCTGGAGGAGCTTCTATATAGATATACAGCTTTTGGAATGCTGTATGGAAAGAACAGGCTTTTGGCATATATTGTACCTTCCCTGTTGTTTGCTTTCCAGCACGTTGCCGAAGCCGGAATATGGGGAGGAGATACAGCTCAGCTTATCAATATACCCAGCTATATCATAGCAGGGCTGATTTTTGCCTTTCTTTATGCAAGATCAAAGAATATCTGTGTACCGATAGGAGCGCATATCCTCACAAACTCTTTTGGTCTGTTGATGATGCTGAAGTAATCAGGTATTATGATGTAATGGCAATAAACCATAGCCTACTGGCACACTCACTTTCCGTTCCGCATAAGTTGATATTATGATTATGGCGCGCGCCGAAATCAGTGGATACCCTAATGGAACTGAATAACAGACAAGCCCTGAGATTTGCAATACAAGCATTTCTCAGGGCTGTTCTTTTCAGACGGTATCTTTTCCGCTCCGCAGGCTCGGACGGCTGTGAGGGGCATTTCTGATCGCCAGAGGGCATAGCAAGAGCGAGCTGCCGAAACAACTCGCCCTGCTGATTATTCGTCCTCATCGCTGCACTCGTCAAGTCCGTGAAGTAGCTGAATGTATACGCACTCTGCTCGGTCACGCTCCTCGCCCTCGACGGTCATCATCATTTCAAGGAAATATGCCTTTGCCTCCTCATAGTCGGACCAGACCTCACGTTTGCCGTTGCATACGGTAGTGACCTTGCGTGTTCTCGGCATTGCCAATTCAGGTGTCTTTAACATAACTGTATACCTCCTGTGATTTAGTTTAGATACATTATATCCCATGAAAAGGCAGGTGTCCAGCCTTGCGGAGTAATTGTAATAATAATTGTGCAGGGCGCAGCAATATTATAAAAATCCCCGGTGCAATATGCTGTATCAGGCAGGAACAGGCTCGGTAATGCCGTGTTCCGCTTCATACTCACGCACACGGCGATAGAAGGTATTAGCCGACAACCCCATTCTACGCATAAAGTCTCTGCCCGTGATGTTCTTCGACTTCCATTCCCCATAGAGCTGCCCGAACTTAGTCCAGTCAATCTCAATGGGCTTTCTGCCTGTGTACTTGCCCTGCGCCTTAGCGATTTCGATGCCTTCACGCTGTCTCTGTTTGAGTTGCTCACGCTCTAACTGTGACAGAGCTGCGAACACGGTCAACATAAATTTGCCTGATGGTGTGTCGGTGTCGATGTTCTCCTTGTGGCTGACCAGCGTCACGCCCTTTTCGGTGAGGGTTTCGATGATGCTCAGCAAATCTTTCGTGGAACGTCCCAGACGGCTGATACTCTCAATATAGAGGGTATCACCCTCACGCACATAGTCAAGCATTGCTCTGAGCTGAGGACGGTCTGCGTTTGCTCCTGACACCTTCTCGGAGAAGATGCGGTCAACCTGATAGCTGTCCATGATCTCCTGTTGTCTTGCTGTCTCCTGATGTTCTGTGGATACTCTGATATATCCGATTTTACTCATAAAAACTTCCTTTCTTTATTCAAGCTGACCTTTCTTTCTCTTGGCAGCCTGTTCGTTCTGCATATATCGGGCAAGCGTTCTCTGACTGTCACGCTTCTGCTGTGCAAGCATTGAAAGCCTGTCCGCTTCTTTCTTCAGGGCTTTACGCTCCGCACTCTGCTGTGCGTAATCTGTTCGGGCTTTTTCAAGCTCGGTTTTCAGCTTGCTGAGTTTCGGTATATGACCGTCTGGAAATAGCTCTATCAGCTTCTTGTAAGCCTTGTGGTACTCGTCAAGTTCATAGCAGAAATCGCTCTTGTACTTGGTTTTCGCCTTGCCCTCCAGAGAAGTATATTTCTTGTGATATGCCACAAATTCATGATACTTCTCGATTGCAGGAATCTGCTCCTCCATTTTGTGGATACGGTCGCTCAATTCCATCTGCGGAGTTGACATAACCATAAATTCAGCAAACGCCCTATGAGCTGCACTCTCCAATTCTTCAAGCGTAGAATTGCTTGCGTTCATCTCATTAAGTGCCTTGCTCGCCGCCTTCATATTCTCACGGTCTGCCCAATTCGTCAAGCCCTGAGACTGCTGAAATTTCTCCGCTGTTGTGCGGATAATTCTCGCTGTCGGGCGGTGCGACATTTGGTACTTGTAACTCTCGATACGCCTTCTGATCTGCTGGCTCTCGTAGAAGTAGCCCAGCGTTTTCGCTCTTGTAAACTTCGCTCTCGGATTGCGTTCTTTCTGCTCGGCAAGCATAAATTTCAGGTCTATTTTGTGGTAGGGATTGTAGTCCACCAATATTCCGAAATCAGCGCACTTTGCAAGAAAATCCTCAAAGTCCTCACTGACCTTTATAACCTCGTCGATTGTTCTTTTAAGCTGTTCTTTCCACGAAAGATTTTGCTTGTCAAGCTCCCATTCCCAATGGCTCTTACCCTTTGAAAGATGCGGGTTTTCGATGATAGAAAGCCCGTGCTTTCTGCAAAGTTCGTCCGAAATCGTGCGGAGTTTGCTCCACGCCCTGTCGGGAATTTTACCCTGATTATGCTCGGTTTCAAAGGTCTTGCCCGTGTAGAAATTTACGTTGTTCACAATGATGTGATTGTGGATATGTTCATGGTCGCAATGGACGGCTAAAACATACTGGTATTCATCGTTAAAAAGTGCCTTGCAAAGTTCCTGTCCGATAAGCAAAGCCCGTTCGGGAGTTACCTCTCCGGGGGCGAACGATTGTATTATGTGCTGGCATTCGCTTCGGCTTCGTCCTGTGCCGACTGTCTGCCTGATGTTTCTAAACTGTTCTGATGCTCCAGATGGAGAAGATACGCACAAGTTGCTAACAACATATTTGCCGTCTGCGGTTTTGTCTGGGTTGCAGATATAAGCAATTGCGCCGTATGTTCCCGTGTGGATCGTATGGATACGAGTAACTGCCAAACTTCCTCTAACCTCTCTTTCATATCGGCAATATCTTCATCGTAGAGCTTGCCGCCTTTATTGACACGGTGGGCTACCTGATTGAACGAATTTGATATTGAGGAAATATACCTCGCAATCTGCTTGATGTCCTCGGTATCCTCCTCAACATTCATCACGGTGAGTGCAGAATATCTGCAAAAATCTCCACGGCTCTTGAATGATGTTTCCGCATATCGGCGGTTGATCGCTTCAAGCTCCATGTCGTTCACTCGGAATGTGATAAGGTGCTTGCGGACTTCGCTCGGCTCGGTGTCCTGCGGTGGGGATTCGCCCTCGGTGGTTTCGGGCGGTTCGGTGAAATCTACCTCACCCGTTTCGGTGACTTCGAGCATTGGTATCGGCTCGGCAGCGGTGTCCTCGGCGGTGGTAGGCTCGTCACTTTCGGACTGCAATTCTTCCTGCATTTCGTCCGCATAGGTGTGGGCAAGTTCTTCCGCAAGTTCCTCGACTTGCTTGTGCTTGAACAGCTTTGCAAGGAAGCCCTTTTCAGGCTTTTTGAATATTGACATTGTGTCTCCTTTCTTTATCTCGGTCGGCTGTGCCGACCTCTCAGGGGTCTTAGGGGAAATTTCCCCTGACAAGCCGTATAAAGTTTACGATTTTCCATAATCGTAATACTTTATACCGTGCTTGTGAAAATTGATCGGGCGTTTCACGCCCTCACTTGTTTTTCGCCGTTCTACGGCATTTTTTCACGCTCCTGCGTGATTGGAGCTATGCGACTTTCTCTCTGTTCCGCACGGCTCTGAGGGTATTTTACCGGGCTTCGGCGCAGTTATGATGCTGGGTGGGCGGCAGTCTGGTGAAACCTTCCGTTCGGCTCTCCCTGAGCCGATTTTGAATGTCGATATGCTTATCGTTACATTCAAATTTCTGCCCTGTCTGACCGCCCATGAAAAACACCCTTCACTTATCTACCGTGAAATTTGAAGATTTGCTCATGATTTTCCGAAAAGTTTACAGTTTGTTCATGACGATTCTCCCTCTTGCATAGTTTCAACATGGGATTTCTGTTGATGATGACGGCAATTTCGGAGGGTGGATTTCTCGGATATGGGATTGCTTTTTCGGGAACGGTGTGGTATAATTTAGGAGTAGAAGTGAGCGTCTGACTTGCTTGTGTTAATCGAAATAGGAAGGTGACATACATGGACGATATCATCAAAAAACAACTTGTTGAAAAACTCTTAGCAGTTGCTAAAAAGGAAATCAGAATTTCATATAAAAAGAGTGATAATGCTTTATCACCTTTGAAAAGTAAGATAGGTGGTAAACCTGCCGTACCCAATGGCTTTGTATGGCCGCACTATACTGGTTTAGTATATGGCGAGGAGGAATGTAAGAACAGACCTCTTTCCTTTATGGCTCAAATAAATCTGAGAGATATTGTTGGTCTTGATGATACAGGACTGTTACCCAAAAGTGGTATGCTTAGTTTCTTCTATGAGCTTGAAACTATGACTTGGGGATTTGATCCAAAGGACAAAGGCTCTGCCAGAGTATTCTATTTTCCTGATGATACAGTTTTAAGTATTGCTGATTACCCTGATGGACTTGAAGATTATGCTCACTTGCCAGAGTTAGCGATTGATTTCATTCAGCATATCAGTATTCCTGAATATGGTGAATATAATGACGGCAACGATTATGATTGGGACGATTATAATGAGTGTAGTGCTGAGTGTGGATACGAACATGATGAATGGGGCGATTTCACAAAACTCTTAGGCTATCCGGACGTTATCCAAAACCCAATGGAGGAAGAATGTGAAGCTGTTACAAGAGGTTATCGTCAAGGAAGTCCGGAGGATTATGCTAAGATACCCGAAGAAGAAAAATCCGATATTTCAGAAAAATCAAAGGATTGGATATTGCTTTTTCAAATGGGTACGATCAGCGATGATGACTATGAGCTGATGTTTGGTGATTGCGGTCATATTTATTACTGGATAAGAAAAGAAGATTTGATGAACTGTAATTTTGAAAACACTTGGCTTATATTACAATGTGGTTGATTCGATTACTGTTATTTTCATAAGTTGAGCATTACTGAATGCGGAGCGTGAGTGCGTTCCGCATTTTTATTTTTCCCCATAACATTTTCACGATAAGAAAAGTTTTATGGCGCACTCAACTTCATGCGCACTGCGAATAGACTTTTGGTATCCGAGCGCGCTATAATATTATCGTGGGGCTGAGTAGTTCGGCTCGACTAAAATTTCAGAATGGTGGTGATGATATGGCTACGACTTCTATCGCTGATAAGCTGGCGAAGCTCGAAAATAAGATTGCTAAGCGACAGGCAACGATCGCTGAGGAGCAGAAGCAGCTCGACAAGGAAATGGAGGAGTACAACAAGCTCTACCTGACGGCTCTTGCCAACAAGTATAAGTTGAGTGGCAAAGACCTATTCTCCGCTATCGAGCGTGAGCATGATCAGCTTGAAAAGCTCCGTGAGGGTGAGCAGTCTGATGATGATACTGACAGCACTTCCACGGTCGGTGATACTGCGGTCAAGCACAGCAGTTTTCCCCGTAATAACATGAGCGAGGGGGCATTGAATGAGTGATTACATCTATCATATCGGTAACGATTATGATTGTATCAATAAAGAATATGTTATCCTGTCCACGGATAAGGGACAGCAGATAACGGTTGCCCTCACTGCAAGCAGAGTGCCTTTCAAGGGGCGCTACGATGAGGAGAGTATCATCTTCGATTATGATGGTGATTACAAGGAGTCTGTTGATGAGATCATTGAAAATCTTACCTCTGATAAGTGTGCGGATATTCGCCGTGAGATCGAGGAACATCGCAGGAATAAAGACTATCTGTTCTTTATCCCTGTGGTGGCAAAGCTCCTGCGTATGACAGAGGGTACGCTCCGCCGCAGACCTGTGGATATTCAGCTTGCCGTCTGCAAGCGGTATGCGGATAACTGGGGCTGTGATACTTACACGATGCAGCACGAGCTGAGAGATGCTATGATGCTGACAACAAAACCTGAATCCTAACATAAAATGATAGCTGTGATATGGGACGGCTCTGCCGTTCCGCACGGCTGTCATCATAAGACCACAAACAAAAAAGAGGGGCAGATAGAGAAAGCGATCCCCTCGCTCTATAAGCGTAGAGAAAGACAAGCTAAAGGAGTAACAAGCTATGAATAATAACAACACTGCCGCAGACAGAGAGAAGGCAGTAAACGGCAAGACAATGCAGGCAATGAACGAGCAGTATAAAAACTGCAAAACCGAAAGACGTGAGTACCAGGTCGGTAAAGAGAGATGTGTTATCGTCCGGCACTTCTGCGGTGATAAAGACCTCAGTGAAGTGCTGTATCGCAACGCTTTTGAAAGAGCGTTTTCCGAAGTTATGGCGATGAACCGTACACCTCAGACAACCTGAAAAAATTTTCCATAAGTACTTGCTTTTTTCGGCATTGCGCGCTATACTATTTACTGTAATGTTGATCAAAGCTGCTTTGGAGGAAAGGAGTAGTAATGATACCAAAGCAGACTGAATACAAGGTGGGAATGTATCTCCGCCTTTCAAACGAGGACGAGAGAGCCGGAGAGTCTCTCTCAATAGAGAATCAGCGTAAGATTCTCAGCAACTACATCAGCGAACAGGGCTGGACACTCTATGATGAGTACGTCGATGACGGAATTTCAGGCACTACATTTGACCGTCCAGGTGTGCAGAGAATGCTCGATGATGCCAAGAACGGCAGGATCAATCTGATACTCTGCAAGGATCTGAGCCGTTTCGGGCGTAATTATATCCAGGTAGGTCAATACACGGATTACATATTCCCGATGTACAATATTCGTTTTATCGCACTGACCGATAATGTTGATACAGCTAATTCGGAAAGCACGGGAATGGATATGATGCCGATCATGAATGTCTTTAACGAATGGCACGCCGCCAATACTTCCAAGAAGCTGAGAGCTGTTATCAACTCAAATGCAAAAGCCGGAAAGTATCGCACAACATACTGTGCCTACGGATATTTCAAAGGCGATGATGAGAAGAACACTCCTGTTATTGATCCGCAGGCTGCACCTGTTGTCCGCCATATCTTTGAGATGAGGGCAGAAGGCAAAAAGCCTAAACAGATTGCTGATGCACTTAATGCAGAACAGATACCAACACCTATGGACTATCTGTATCAGCGTGAAAACAAGGTAAATCCCCACGCTTCAGTACATCTCTGGAGTTCTTCGATAGTACTTCGTATTCTCGGCAATCCGATCTATATCGGTACGCTTGCACTGATGAAAACAACTACTGTGAGCTATAAGAATCACAAGAGGATACGCAAGGATTCATCTGAATGGCTTATGCGTGAAAATAATCATGAGCCTATCATTACTATGGAGCTGTGGGAAAAAGTCCGTGAGATCGAGGCTTCGGTGAGCCGTGGCAAGCGAGACAAGATCGGTGAGTTAGCTCCGCTTTCAGGACTTCTGTACTGTGATAGCTGTGGGAGCAAGATGCGTCAGGTCGGTTCAGCCAACCGCAAGTATATGGCTTATATGTGCGGTTATCATAATCGCTTCGGCAAGGGCTGTTGCACGACACATTATATCCGCCGCCCGCTGATCGAGCAGTATATCCTTATGGATATTCAGGATATGATCGAGAAAGCCACTGACGAGGAAAAGGCAAAGGAAGAATTTCTGAAACGCAAGCACGGTGTGCTTGATGCTCAGAACAGTTCCGATAAAAAGCGTATGCAGAAAGCTACAAGTCGTATTGCAGAGCTTGACAACCTGATCCAGACCGTCTATGAAGATAAGGTTATCGGTAAGATCCCCGAAGAAGTATGTATCAGCCTGCTTGAAAAGTATCAGGCTGAAAAGAAGTCTTTGCAGGCTGAGTGTGCTGAATACAAGAAACGCTCCGAAATGCAGCAGCAGGACGAAAAGGACGTTGACGAATTTATTGCCCGTCTGAAAAGCTATGCAGGAGCGACTGAGCTTACACGCCAGATGTGCCTTGACCTTATCGAATATGTGACCGTAGATGATCTCAACAAGGACGATAAGAGCCGTCCGAGGGAGATTCACATCTATTACAAGCTCATCGACAAAGAGCTTGACAACAAACATAATGCCCTGATGTGATTATCAGGGCAATTATTTGAAAACACTTTTATATCCATTTTGTCGTTCTATAACTATTGCCGATAGCTTTTTGATTTGTTTCTTTATTTCAAGCAACAAAGCGTTATCAGCTTTTATTTGCCTGTTCATTTCGCACCGTTCCGAAACACCGCCGCGCTGTTCTATGATATGCGCGGAAACACCCTCGTGAATAGTCGGCTGCTCGTCAATGCCGCACTCCTTGAAGCTGCGGCAGTCAACGCGTGCGTCAATGCTGTTCTGCTCCAGTGCCTTATTCGTGACTCCTTCCCATGCTTTGCGCCAACGTAAGACCTGTTCCTCGCTGTTCCACTCGGCGCATATGGGATTTTGCCTTCCGTATCGCGTACTTTTGGGATTTTTGCTTACCCTCTCATATCCCTGCTGTTCGGCTTCGGTGGGAGTCATATACAGCTTTTTCTTGTCTACCTTATACTGATACTGCTTTTCCCAGCCGTCAGCTTGTGCAGTCTTGAACTCGGCTGCTGTAAAGCCGCGTTCTTCATCACCGCGTTTGCATAAATACTCTTTCTGCGTCTTAGCCTGCCACTTGCCTTTATACCGCTCTGTATCGTCATTATTCGCAATATCTATTGTGTTCTCAGCTATTTTAAACAAGAGCGTGTGATACGGTAAATCTAAACCGTGATATAGGCACAGTATCCTTACGGCTTCAATTAAGTTTATACAGCTTGATATGCCCGGTTTTGTATCGTCTATGGCAATTTCCTGTATAAGTGGATGGAGCGTGATTTTTCTGTAATCGTTTTCTTGTATAAAGCCGTATTCTATAAGCTCATTTATAGTGTTAAGATTATTCAATCCTATCCATTTCGCCAACATTCTCGGATTTATTCCATCATACGGTATCAGCGTCATACAGCGCATAATTTTGACAGCTTTATCCGATAACCCTATCAAGGACAACAGCTTATGGATATGCTCATAATAGGTCGCTTTTGAGCTTGTACCATCCTTTACGATGTTGATTTTATCATCTGTGTGAAGTACGCTCTTTGTGCTTTGAAGCTCCGTTAACAGTCTGCATGGCTCCAAGATCCCAGAAGTCAATAAGCGTGCTGCAAGTTCTACCGACAACGTATGGTAGTGCAATTCATTGATAATGTTTTCAACCACATTAGTATTACTTCGTGTATCTGCATAGAAATATTCTGATAACGTTAAAAGGCTTTCAAGCGGCATTTCTTTTAGCTCAAAGTATGTATAATCCTTAAAACGACTTCGCGTGGTAAACAATATTTTGCATCGATATTTCATTATCACGTCAAATAATTCATCGTCTGATGCGGTGATATTAAAATTGTCGATAATTATTAAGGTGTCTTCTTTTAAGCTCCTCAAAAAGCGGTTATGCTTTTTTAAGAGAATATTCTTGCCGTCCGTAAGGCTATCATCGGCGAAATCACAGTCTGTAATCATTTGCTTTAAACTGCCGCCATAGCTGAAATACAGAATGTTCGTGTATTCCTTTTTGTATTTTTGAGCATACATTTTAACAAACTCACTTTTACCTATACCGGCAATGCCCTGAATAAAGATCTTGTTTTCATCTTCTAACATGGTATGCAGTTTTTCAAGCTCGTTATCGCGGCCGCAGAAATGCTTACAGGGTTTGGGGACAAGACTGTATATGTAATCCTTTGTCTGAGGAGAAAGCGCTCCGGAAGCGATCAGCTTCTTTGTGTTAGCATCTCTTTTTATGAATTTCCTTTCCATTCCAAAAAAGACAAGCTTACTAATGAAGTTTGATATATCAGCATCATCTTTGTATGGATAATTGTCTGCAAGCTCTTGCTTTTTTGTTTCAGATACAGTTGTATCACTCATCAGCAGATCATACAGTTCCGTAACAGCCATATCTTTATCATAAAACAAAGGCAATATATTTTCTTCAATATCAATAGCCATAGCTTCAAGATTGCCAAGCGCAGAATAATACGCTGTGATTTTAGGGCTTAGTTTTGCAGTACCATTCAGCCAACGGCATACAAGTCCGTTGTCAAAATCGAAATCTTTGGCTTCATCGCTTTCCATAAAATCTTTAAAAAGCTCATACATAAAATCAATTTGGTTTATATTTTTGCTCTCACCGATAAAGTCCATAAGAATCTTTGCGGTAGAACAGAAATCACATATCTTCACGATCCACACCTCCGATTTTGTCAATTTACGGTCAAATTCCACTCAATGTAAAATATCATGATTTATATTATACTACCAGTATAACACAAATCGTTATAAAAATATATAGAAATGAGAACAGCAATTATTAATATTTTGTAAAATAATTCGACATTTTCTATTGCATTTTATCTCATCTTGCGGTAAAATAGTAATATACAAAATATCTTGAATTGCTGTTTCGGAAAGGAATAAAAAATGAAACAGAAACAGCAGTATAATAAAATAACGGCTCTTTATTGCAGACTGAGCAGAGATGATGAATTTAACGGCGACAGCGTGAGCATACAGACACAAAAGGCAATGCTAAAACATTACGCAGATGAAAACGGTTTCGGTAACTGCCAATACTTCATAGACGACGGATACTCAGGCACTAACTACAACCGTCCCGATTTTCAGCGGCTCCTCTCAGAGATTGAAGCAGGCAAGGTCGGAACGGTCATAGTAAAGGATTTATCCCGATTAGGCAGAGAGTATTTGCAGACGGGATATTACACCGAGGTGTTGTTCCCAAAACATAATGTTAGATTTATCGCAGTCAATGATGGTATTGACAGTGATAACGGTGAGAACGAATTTGCTCCGTTCAAGAACATCATAAACGAATGGTATGCAAAGGATATTTCCAAAAAAGTTCGTTCGGCGTACAGAACAAAGGCTCTGAAAGGCGAATACACGGGCAGACGCACTCCATACGGCTATATGAAATCGCCGGAGGATAAGCACAAGCTCATTCCCGATGAACACGCTCCTATTGTACAGCGCATGTACCGTATGGCATTGGAGGGTAAGACCTGCACCGAGATTGCATATACTCTTAAACAGGAGCATATACCAACTCCCGGAGCGTATACAAGGGATAAAAACGGCGTTCTACAGAAAACGGAGGGCATACAGTTTCCGTATGATTGGATAAAGCGCGGCGTACAGGTTATTCTTCAAAATCCTGTTTATATGGGCGATATGGTCAGCCAGCGGCGCACGTCAAAATCATTTAAGGATAAGCGCGTTATTGTAAGACCGGAAAGCGAGTGGATAACCGTTCCGAATACACATGAGCCGCTTGTCAGCCGAGAGGATTTTGAAACGGTACAGAAGCGTATCAGCGTTAAGAAGCATTTTAACGAAGCCAATCCCGATAATATCTTTAAGGGTTTGCTTGTATGCGGAGAGTGCGGAAAAACAATTGTATACAAAAAGGAACACAGCGTTAATCATACTCCGAAATATAAATGCAACAGGTATGTAAGGCATGGTAGAGGCAGCTGCACACCTCATTCAATAAATGCTGATGATTTAAAGGCCATTGTATTGGAAGATATAAACCGCCATATCGCGCTTTCAAGCAATGATAGGTCATTATACATAGAGCGGTTTATTAATCGTTCTGACAGCCAAATACACGATGAGAAAACCTCTTACCAAAAGGAAATGCAGAAAACAAAACAGCGTCTTGACGAGCTGAATATAATCCTGCAAAACCTTTACGAAGATAAGGTTTTTAAACGCATTTCCGAGGAACGGTATTTCGCGATGTCCGCAAACATTGAAAAAGAGGAAGCGCAGCTAAAAGAGCGATACAATGAGCTTCAAATAAAGCTCACTCATTATACAAAGCAGAGCAAATCCGTACAGGAATTTGCGGATTTACTCGAACAATACACAACGATAACCGAGCTTGACGCGGTTTTACTGAATACCTTGATTGAGAAAATCGTTATCCATGAACAGATAGACGAGGACGGTAACAAAGTAATGCCGATTGAGATCTACTATCGATTTATCGGGAATGTCGGTATCGGTTCATAACATATGATTTTTAGGGCAGTTCTCATGACCGCCCATTACAGGAAAGTTACCGCCGCAATAAACAACTCACTTGCATTACTGCGTGGGCGGTTGTGGCAGAGCCGCTGAAAAAGTCTAAAACAATGTCATCATTACGAACATTTCCTAAATTTAAAACCCTTGTAATTAAATCCACAGGTTTCGGATAATCAAATGGCTTTCCATCGAATAGTGACTTAATCAATGCTGCACCAGTAGAGTTAGAAATATCATCAATTACTGTTGAATAAAGCTTTGTTTTAAACTCACCTTCATCTGGTTCAAGCAATTTTTCATAAGCAATCCACTTTCCTTCCCTTTTTTTGAATTCCACCAAACCTTTTTTTATATTTTCTGCCATCGTTTCTTTGCCCCAACGCCAACAACCTTCTTCTGTATCTGAAACCATTGGGAAATTTTCATTACCATCAGGGTCTATGATGGGATAGAATAAGTTGGGTCTATCTGAGCGTTTGCTGTTTTCTCCCCATTTTCTTAACAACTGAGTTTTATAATGCTTTTTAAGAAACTCATCATAAAATGGATATCCTTGTATGTATTCCAGTTGTTTGTCAGCTTTTTGGGACAAAGAACCAACACAGACTTATTTCTGTTCTCGTAATATTTGATAACTGATAATGCAGTAAACGTCTTACCAAGACCCACACTATCCGCAAGGATACAACCATTATACTTTTCAAGCTTGTTAATAATTGCAAGAGCAGCATCTTTCTGGAAGTTATATAGCATACTCCATATCTTGCTTTCTTTAAAGCCTGTCGCTTCGTTTGGAAGAAAGTCCTCTGATATATCTTCAAGGAATTCATTGAAAATATTATAGAGCGTTACAAAATATATGAAATCAGGCGAGTTTTCGTTGTATGCAGCAGTAATGTTTTCGATTACAATATCAGTAACATTCTGCATTTTTTCTTCGTCGTTCCACAGTTCATCAAATGTTGAAAGAAACTGATTTGATATAGGTGAGCCGTTTTTAAATATCGCACTATATGCATTGTTGCCACGTTCGCAACCAAGTTCAACTGTTGTAAATCCATTCACGGGCATATAATTTGTTTCATTAACATTCATAAAGCCTTGAATGTGGTCTGAGGAAATATTGGATTTAAACGTAACTTTTTTTTGTATCCACTCCGCACATTCTCTTGCGATAGCTTTCTGAGTCATTTCGTTACGAAGCTTTACCTCAAACTCTGTACCATAAAGGCTTCGTTCTCTATCAAGACGGGGAATATAAAATTCTCGTCTTTCTTTTTTTGCTTTTTCCGTCGTAAATGTGGGGGATGTAAATATGAAACGAAGTTCATCTATACCAGACAATTCATCTTTCAATTCCTGAAATGCATAAATAGAGAAACAAGCGGCAGCAATAGCCAATTTGCTACCTGATTTTATTTCAGTCGATAAATCATCTTTGAGTGTTTTGTTTTTATTGTCGATAAGTTCAGGTAACATAAGTAAATCCGCCTTTCACTAACATTATATCGTATTCGTTGTATCATTTTCGGGACAACGAACTTGAATTTGCAGTTTTTTGCAAGTACGCACTAATCCATTTTATTATTATACCACTTTTTTGACAAAAAATCAATAAAATTCGGTCTGAATTTCTGTGTTTTCACCAAATTCGTGAAAATGAACACTTTTTTGCTTATTCGATTAAAATAGTAGTTGATTTCACAATTATTTTACATCTCTTGCCCGAAATCAAGGCAAAAAGAAAAGACCCTCCCGACAGCTACACCGAAGTGTAACTGCCGAGAGGGTTTCTCTACATTGTAAGTTCAGCAGAAGGTTTACTGAACTTCATAACTGTCTTTTCTATTTTAGCGATACTGCCGTTTTCATCCTTGACAATATCCGCAATATCGTCCTTAGTGCCTGATATAAAGTAATCAAGCAGACTTTCGATATAGTCAGTTTCCGTCAAAGCCTTTACAAATAACGGATTTGGCTTTTCTTCTGACGACTTCGGAGCATATTCTGTACGCCAGTCTTTAAGCAGATGAAGATAATCACAAAGGACTCTGAAAGTGTGATTTTTCTTTGCGTTTTCCTGTTCCCGTCGTATCTTGGCAATAACGCTGTCTTTGTTTGGCTTGTATTCGCTGTATTGTCTGTCGTAGCTTATGCCAAAATCGTGAGCAATCTTTTCTGCCGCTTCTTTCGGGGATATTCCAAACAGCTCTCCTACCATATCTGTAACATCTCCGTACTTGGAACAGCCGAAACAGTAGAAATGGTCGTCGTACAGCTTCATTGACGGAGTTCTTTCATCGTGAAACAGACAGCTAACCATATCGTTACGCACCGACAAGCCGTAATAATCGGCTATCTGACGAGGACTTACGCTCTCTTTCACAGCTTCAAACAAGTTCAAATCGCCACCTCCTAAAAAGAATTGCTCCCCTTGCCGTAAGACAAGAGGAGCTGTTTTTAGCTGATTTCAGAGGTTTTGTCCTTTGTCGGAGCCTTTTCCTTTGGGATATTACCAGCCTGAGCTGACTGCATTTCCTTTATTCTGCCGAGAATAGACGGTTTCTTTTCAGGAGATACATTTCTCATTGGCTTTACTTCGTCAGCAGAAATCGGAATATCAGGCTTCTTTTCTGCCGCAACAGCAGCATTTTCAATAGCGTTTTCGTCAATATTAAGGAGAGTGTTCAGCTCTGCAAGTCGGGCGAGCTTTTCCGTAAGCTCTGCTTCTTGTGGGAACGGCTTGCCAAGCTCTGCCTTTGCTGTGTTTAACTGTTCGTTAAGTGTTTCGAGCTGTTCCTGACTATTCTCTAAACGCTTTTCAATGGAATCTAAAGCATTGTCGATACGGAGAATATTACCGCTTTCGGAAGTGCCGAGCGTTACAGTGTAGGACATTTCACGCTGTAATTCAAGATGAAATTCCTGAGCAAAACTGTCATACGAGAGGGACATATCAAATCCCTTATAAGAGCCTATTTCAAGACTTTCCTTTGATTTCACTTGCTTGCAAGCAAGAAGAATAGCCTTGCCCGCATCTTCCTTGTCGGTAAAGGTCTTATTGAGAACCGTCATAGGAGCGATACCCTCGGTTACGATAGGCTGTGTCTTAATGTGTTCAAGGTCAGACTTGTAGCCTTCGATACGCTGTTCCGTCTTTGCAATCCTTTCAGGGAAATGCTTGCGAACGCTGTCCTCAATGCTGTACTGCTGTGAGGTGTGATGGGCTTTTGACACTTTGAGCTTTGTAACGGCTACATCCAAGTCCATTTTCTCCTTGATTAAAGGATTTCCTGCACAGAGAGCTTTTACCTCCGCATAAGAAAGAGTTGCTTCGTCCACATCTTCGCAAGAACGCACGGGAGATTTACTTGACATAATCTGTGATATAAACCTCTGCTTGTTCTCAATAGTCTGATAGAGATATGCGTCGAAGGTTGCTTCGGTCATATATCGGTAAACCTCAACTTCCTTGTTTTCATTACCCTGACGGATAATTCGACCTTCACGCTGCTCCAAATCTGACGGACGCCAAGGGCAGTCAAGGTGATGAAGTGCTATGAGCTTGTCCTGAATGTTTGTGCCTGCACCGCACTTCGCCGTTGAGCCGAGCAGAACACGGACTTTGCCTTGTCTTACCTTTGAGAACAACTCTTTCTTTTTGGCTTCGCTGTCAGCTTCGTGAATAAAGGCAATTTCCTCTTTCGGAACACCTTTTGCTATAAGCTTATCACGAATATCATCATAGAGATTGAAAGAGCCGTCGTTTTTCGGTGTCGAAAAGTCGCAGAAAACGAGCTGTGTTGACTTCTTATCATCATTCTTCTGATAGATGTCAAAGACATTGGAAACACAAGTGTTTACCTTTGAGTTTGGGTCGTCAGGGAGCAAAGGGTCTATAAGTCGCTGGTCAAGTCCGATTTTACGCCCATCATTCGTGACCTTGAGCATATTATCTTCTTCGGGCTGTACCTTTTTATCGTGAATGTCCTTCGCTCTGTCCGAGAGAGCCATAACCATATCCTTTTGAATATCGCTCGGCTTTACAACTACATTGTGGAAGTGTGCTTCAGGAACAGGGAGATTAAGCATATCCGCCGTCTTTATATCCGCACATTCCTTGAAAACATTGATGAGTTCGGGGAGGTTGAAGAATTTTGAAAACCTTGTTTTCGCTCTGTATCCCGTACCTTCGGGGGCAAGCTCAATCGCTGTAACGGCTTCACCGAAGTTCGCCGCCCAAGCGTCGAAATTGTGCATACCCATTTCTTTGAGCTTGTCAGCCTGCAAGTATCTCATCATCGTGTATAGTTCGGTCATACTGTTGCTGACGGGAGTTCCAGTTGCAAAGACAATGCCCTTACCACCTGTGATTTCGTCAAGATACTGACACTTCATATAAAGGTCAGCCGACTTCTGAGCTTCCGTCTGCTGAATACCTGCTACATTTCGCATTTTGGTGTAGAGGAACAAATTTTTGAATGAGTGAGCTTCGTCCACAAACATCTTGTCGATACCGAGTTCTTCAAAGGTAACTACATCGTCCCTCTGCGGATTTTCAACGAGCTTTTTAAGTTTTGCTTCAAGATTACGCTTTGTTTTTTCAAGCTGTTTTACAGAAAATCTTGCACTCTGCGACCTTCCGAGTGACTCAATACCTTCGGCGATTTCGTTAATCTGTCTGCGTATCATTCTTTCTTGTCGTTCAGCCGATACAGGTATCTTTTCAAGCTGTGAGTGTCCGATGATAACTGCATCGTAATCTCCCGTTGCAATCTTCGAGCATAAACGCTTACGGTTTTTGGCTTCAAAGTCCTTTTTGGTTGCAACAAGGATATTAGCGGCAGGATAAAGCCTTAAAAACTCTGCTCCCATCTGCTCTGTAAGGTGATTTGGCACAACAAAAAGCGACTTAGTACATAAACCAAGTCGCTTGCTTTCCATTGCGGAGGCTACCATTTCAAATGTCTTGCCCGCACCCACTTGGTGAGCGAGCAAGGTGTTTCCACCATACATAGTGTGTGCAATGGCGTTGAGCTGATGTGTTCTGAGCTGAATTTCAGGGGACATACCCGAAAAAGTGATATGACTTCCGTCATACTCTCTCGGTCTGGAGCTGTTGAACATCTCATTGTATTTGTTTACGAGCTTTTCTCGGCGGTCAGGGTCTTTGAATATCCAGTCCTTAAACACTTGCTTGATAGCTTCCTGCTTTTCCTGAGCAATCATAGTTTCTTTCTTATTCAGAACGGATTTAATCGTTCCGTCAGGCTGTTCCACACGGTCGTAAACTCGTGCGTCACGGAGGTTAAGCGTATCTTCAATAATGGAGTAAGCGTTCTTTCTTGCCGTACCATAAGTCATATTGGCAGCTACATTGCTTCTGTCCACATTCTTGCCTTCAATGTTCCATTCAGATGTGTATTTCGAGAAATTCACATCAAACATATTCTGCAAGTATCGTGGAACTTGGAGAGTTTCAATCATAAACTGCTTGATTATATCCGTATTAAGCCAAGTCGCACCAAGTCTGACATCAATTTCACTTGCTTCAAGAGGTTTCGGCATAGCCTTTTCGAGAGCAGCGATGTTTACGCTTAAATCCTCGTCGAATACTTCTGCCGCTTTCTTTGCAAATTCAAGCTTGCCTCGAACGTTGCCCGACAGGTACTCGTCAGCAGTTTCCCACTGATTGTTTTGAGGATTACGGAAAATGACACCTTTAAGGTCGTTCACAAGCTGTTCTTCGGATTTGCCCGTAAGCTGTTCCATAAAAGGAATATCTACACGAGCCTTTTCGGAAATTGATACCGCAAGTGCTTCTGATGCTGTATCTACGCTTGTAACCTGTGCTTTCTGCTTGATAGTACGCTTTGTGAACATATCTGCCTTGCGTTCAAGTTCTCCGTTCTCATTGAGAACTTCAAGAGAAGAAAGAAGGTAGTAGGAGCTGTCCTCGGAAAATGCTCTTGCATTACCCGCAGAATTGATTAAGCCGTATTTCTTTGTGAAATCGTCATAGACTCTGTTAAGCTCAGTCTGCTGTGAGCGAATATCATAGTCGCTGTACTCGTTGAGCTGATAGTCAATCAGCGTTCGTACACAGTCACGAAGCTCGCACATACCCTTTATACGTTCCTCGGTTGCCTTCGGCAAATCATCTTTAAGGAACATACGGCTGTTTTCTCTGAAATAGAGCTTATCGTCAACAACTGCATAGGAAAAGTTACGCACGTTCGGGTCGGCAGGGATACTCTCTGCAACCTTTTCTGCGTTTTCCTGTTCAACTTCGGGGATAGTCCCCTGAATGTTCTTGATAGCTTCTCTGAGCTGTTCTTTCAGGCTTGTACCCTCGATAGGAACACAAGCTGTTTCATCAGCATTGCCATACATAGAGAACTCTACGCCTTGCTTCATTTCGCCAAGCACCATTTCAGGATGCTGCTCAAAATACTTGTTTACGGGAACTCCTTCCTCTGTCTGACCGAGGTGTACCCAATCAGGCTCAATGTCAAGCATTTTATCACGCTTTTGAAGAAAGATAATGTCAGAGGTTACTTCCGTTCCTGCGTTATCCTTGAAAGCATTGTTCGGAAGTCGGATAGCTCCGAGAAGCTCGGCTCTTTGTGCAAGATACTTTCTGAACTGCGGATTAGCCTTGTCGAGCGTACCCTTTGAGGTTACGAAAGCAACTACACCGCCTGCACGAACTTTGTCAAGCGACTTGGCGAAGAAATGGTCGTGAATATTCAGATTTAGCTTATCATAACGCTTTTCAGCGAGCTTGTACTGACCGAAAGGAACATTACCCACCGCAACATCAAAGAAGTTGTCGGGGAAAGAGGTTTTTTCAAATCCGCTTATCTGAATGTCTGCGTTCTGATAGAGTTGTTTTGCTATTCTGCCTGAAATACTGTCAAGCTCTACGCCGTACAGCTTGCCGCTTCTCATTTCTTCGGGCATAACGCCAAAGAAATTACCTACGCCCATTGCAGGCTCTAACACATTACCACCCTTAAAGCCGAGGTTTTTAAGTCCTTCATACATCGCATTGATTACTGTCGGAGAGGTATAGTGTGCGTTCAGGGTAGAAGCCTTTGCACTTTCGTACTCGTCGGGGGAAAGGAGCGTATAAAGCTCGGTAAACTCGCTTGACCACGCTGAATTGTTCTCGTCAAATGCTTGTGCAAGACCGCCCCAGCCGACATAACGGGAAAGGATTTCCTGTTCTTCGGGAGTTGCTCGTCTGTTCTCAAATTCAAGCTCGTTAAGGAGCTTGATTGCTTCTACATTTGCCTTGAACTTTGATTTTGCACCGCCGACGCCGAGGTTTTCGTCTGTGATTGTAAAGTCGTGCTTTTCGCCGTTCAGCTCAGGCACTTCCGAGATATTTGGGGCAGGCTCGTTTATTATACTTTCCTTTGCAGGAGCTTCATCTACAAGTGCAAAGCCGTTTTCATATATCTCAGTTTCATACATAACACGGAAGATAGGATAAATGCTGCCGAGGTCACGGAGCTGATACTTTGTATCGTCGATACTGTCTGATATTTCGGTTATCTCAAATACGCCATCGTCAAGCTCAATTTTATCACCGACTTTGAGTTTGATTTCATCATCGTTGTTGTATTCCTCGATTTCCTCAGCTACTTCCGAAACGACATCTTCCGTTGGTTCAGGCTTTTCTTCAAGCTCTATGCCGTATTCTTCAAGAACTGCCTTTGCTTGCTTTATGCTCTGTTCTTCAAGAGGATTATCAGAAGCATTGGCAATCACTCTCTTGGCATATCGGATTTCATCGTCAATGTCCTTTTGAGTGATAAATCTATTCTGTGCTACGAGCTTTGAAACTCTTTCAGCAACCTCATTCCATTTCATTGTCACCTGTGCATCAGGCTTTGAAAGGTCGCCTTTGGTCAGCACAAGACCTTTAGAGTCGTGCCAAGTGTTGTATCCGCTACGACCACTACCGCCGATACCGTACTCGTTTTTGAGAAAGTCAGCCTTCTCCTTTGCTGTATGCGGTTCTTTAAAAAACTTTGCAATTCTTTTTTTACCGCCTACAACATTACTGCCCGATGCTACAAGCTTATTCTTTTCATCTTCGGTTATGAAATACTTGTGCTTAACCGTAAAGGAAGGCTCGGCAGTAAACTTTGTTCTGTCAAGCTGTCTATCCTTGAGCTTTTCAAGGATTTCGGGAAGGTCGTGGAAATGGAAACGGAGAACATCTCGGTCAGCTTCATACTGCTTTATAAGGTCTTTCATACCGTCAATCATTTCCTGCACAGGCTTTTCGCCCTGCAATGCTTCGGCAATCTTGTCCGTGCTTACATCAAAACCACCGATAAAAAAGTAGTCGGGAATGAAATATTCAACCTCAACATCCTGATGAAGATACCACAGCTTATCCGCAAGCTGTTTACGGTCGTATGGTTCTGCTGCTTTGAGAATATCCTGAGTGGCAAATCTGCCCTCGTTAAGAAGCTCACTGATACGCTCGGAAACCTGTTCCCAAGTCATAGAAACACTTCCGTAACGGTTAAATGCAGTTTCTCCCATACCGATAGTGATACCATCCTTGTCGTACCAAGCTGAATATCTTGCTTTATTCAGACCGTCGGGACTTTCGTAGAGAAAACCTCTGCCGTTTGTTCCAAATTCTTTACGGAGAAACTCAGCGTTGCTTTCTATACCCTTGTTTTTCTCAAAATGTGCAACAATTCGTTCCAAGCTGTGTGGTTCGTTGCTTCCTGCACGGAGTACATAGTCAATCATATCCTGAGTAAATACGCTTGCAGGAGAATAATCAAATTCTGAACTTTCAGCAGGGAGCATAGGCTCATCGTCAATATCTCCAAAAAGGGATAACTGCATAGGCTCGTCATATCCGCCTACTTCCTCAATCTCAGGCTCAATGTCGAAGAAATCGGGAAGGTCGATAAATTCGTGTCGGTCAATAAGGCTTGCAGTAAGCTCCTGAACAACGTCCCAAGAGAACATTGTGGAATTTTCGGGAGAGCCTTCCCACATTTCAAGTCCGTCGCCGTGCTTTCTATATCCGACAATTTCTCCGTCAAGCTCAAATTCTACCGCACGGTGTCCGTATGCCGCCTTTATAAAGTCGGCTCTGCGTGTTCCGTCCTCGTTTTCAAGGAAGAAATCAAGAGTTTCCTGCTTGCTGATATTCATTTCATCATAATGATTGATAACAGCAAGCACCTTATCTTCGGACATAGAAAAAGCAGTATCAGAAATTGTTTCCAATACTGCTTCATTTTCATTTAGCTGTAAATCAGTTCGCTGATTATCATTTCCTCTGCCTGAGCCTTCAGAGTGTTCATCATTCCCACCCAAGTCATCTGGTCTGTCGCTTTCAGTTCCTCGGTTGCTCCTGCTTCTTTCGCCATTTTCGAAAGGATTTCCGAGAGCCTGCGGTTCGCTGTTTCGTCTATCTCTGCCAAATGGCTGTTCAGAGTTCCCTTCAGGAGCATTGCCTGATAAGTTCCTTTCCTGTTGTTCATCAGGTAAGTCCTTCTCATCAGTCCGTATTTCCCGATTTCCTTCTGCTGCGGAAGTTCCAAGTCGGGAAGATAAGTCTGCGTCCTCTCGTCCAGAGTGTACTGGATTCCGTTCTCGGTCATTGTTTTCGGTAATGCTTCGGTCATTTTCCTTACTCCTTTCGGTTTTGAGCGTTAGCTCAATGTTTCTTAAAATCTGTTCCGACAAGTCGCTTGTAGCGTTGCCGAGAATAGATATTGCTTCAACGCTGTTGAACTCGTGTATTCCTCGGAAATCGTCAGGCTCAATATACATTTCTGCTTCATATCCACACCTTGTAAGGACGGTATATGCGATACTTGTTTCAAGCATACTTTCAAAACTTGCTCTGACATTAAATTCGTCAAGCTCCTCAAGGAATGTTCCGTCGGTTTCTCTCATAAGGTCGTGAAGATAATCACCTGAGTAATTTCTCGCAAGCTCACGAGCTTTTTCAAGTATTGCTGTATCAAGAGTAACTGCGTTTGTTCCGAGCTGTTTCAGAACAGCATTTTCATTTTCGGAAGTAATGCTCCAGAAAAACGGTGTTTTCGAGCGTTCGTCCCTTGCCGCCGTATCGGAGAAATCAAAGACGTATCTGAGCCTTGCTTTGCCGTTATCGTCTGCAATGAGGGCGATACCCTTACTACCACGCTTTACATAGCGGTTTGTAATATCTTCTCGTCCCCAAGTGTCGTATTCGGCACAAGCTACTGCGTCAGGTCGCTGTGAATGTATCAGAACTTGGTCTTTGAAGCTGTACTTGTAGAGCCTTGATGATGTTCGGAGCAGCGACATATATTCGTTGCTGTCCTTCCAAAGTCGTTCGGTACTCTCATTCAACCGAGCCTGATACTCTTGAAGTTTAGTTGACATTTCTTCCTCCTTTTCTATAATAGCGCTTTAAAGTGTAAAAGTCAATAGCTTTTTAAAGATTTCTTACCCACGCTGCATACCGTCGGCAATCCATCTGCCATCGGCTGTGAAAATATGACCGTAGCGGTCGATTGTGAGCTTCTCGCCGTTCTGCAAAGCAAGGTGAATTGCCTTGATGTCAGCCTTATCAACACCTCTGTACTTGGAAGCGTCGAAATCCTCACGGATAATAGGCGGTGTAATAGGTTTTGTAAAAAACATCGGATATTTCCTCCTTAAAATGTTTGCCCCTGCCGTAAAGCAGGGGCATTGTGGTTAATCTGCGTAATTATCTTCAAAAGCGAACTCGTCATATTCGCTGTCAGAGATACTTTCGAGCTTACCGATTACAGTTTCGGCAATCTCAATCATTTCCTTATCTTCAAGGTCAGGGAGGACATCAAAGATATTATTAATAGTGCCCTTACGGTTGTCGCCCTTGACGATACAGATAAAGTTAATCTCAGCTACGGAAAATTCCATTACAGCTCAACTCCCTTCTCTTTTTCCTTTGTCTTTTCCTTCGGCTGTTCCTTTGGCTTCTCAGAAGCGTCCTTCAAATATCCTCTGATAGAACGCTTTTTATCAGGCTGTCTTGCCTGTTTCGCTTTATCCTTGTCAGCTTTTGCCGCATCAATCATATCCGTGACAGATACAATCTCGCCCCTTGAAGCCTTCTCTTCAAGCTCATCCATTGTGGGCGTATTGTTGATAATGCCGTCAAAGCTGTTATCGTTCTGCTCTACGGTATCCTCAATAGCTTTAAGTGGATTTTCTCTTACGGCTCCGAAGTTTTCAAGCTCTTTGTAACCCCAGCTATCGACAAAGTGTGCCGACAACTCACCATTCTGCTGAATTACAACTACATCGCTTACGGAAAGCGAATGTCCTTCAAAGTCTTTCGGGTGGTCTGTATTGAACTTGTGGTAAACATCATTGAGAAAACCGATTTTATCCTGCAAATCTTCGGGATTTACGGGAAAAGTGTAGACCAGCGTGTAGTTATCTCTATCGGGAGTAATGCCCTTTTTGTTGAGATATTCAGCACCCGCAAAGTGTAAATCCCTGTTTTCTGGAATATCTTTGAGCTGATAGATACCAGCAGCACATTCCTTTCCGTTCAGAAGCAGAGCTTCCCTTGACGGTTCTTCGGTTGCAAGTTTATCCATACGCTCCTGAAACGCTTCATAGCGTAACCACTCGTCAGCTTCGACACCGAAAATGCCGTTATGGTTTTCGATGTCAGAACGGTCGTTTGCCTGACCTTCTGTACCGTCGGGATAGAGAAGATACACGGAAACTGTGTCGTTATCAAAGAACTCCAAAGCCTTTTCTGCGGTAAGTGGTAGAAGCTCATTACTGTCGTAACCGTAGGCGTTTCGTTCTTCAATGGTAATCTTGCTGTCAGGGAGCTTGCCTGTGTATTCCTGAATTTCGGGAGCTTTTTCAAGTCCCTGCTGCATTTCATTCAGCTTATACACCATATCGTCGATAACTGACGGCTTAATGTCAGTTACATAAAGGTGAGTAAAGGAATGAACGCTGTCCTTGTCGGGATATTCAAACTTATCGGCAATCTGCTTGGCTTCGGGAGAGAAACGCATATCATCAACCTGCTGAATCATTCTTGACAGAACATACAGAGGTCTTTCCGTTCCGTACTTCTCGGTAAGGTCTTTGAGAAAATCATCAAGCCTGCCGTCAATGGCATAGATTTCAGCCGTAGCCTTAATATCCCAAAGACAACTCATATTGTCCTTGTGGCTTGCCTGAAATTCTTTGACCTCTCCATTTTCCTGAGCGTAGTCAAAGGACTGCGTATAGAGCTTTGAGCGTTCTTCGGTCTGTTCGGCTGTTTTTTCCTCTATTTTCTGAGCTGATAATGCCTTATTCACAGAAGCAAGTGCTTCCTTGTATTTCGGCATATCTGCCTTTGAAATGGTAAGGGTGGTCTTATCGCCGTCAGTTCTTCCGCTGAACTTCACGCCCTGCTTATCAAGAATATCTGCAACGGCAAGTGCCTTTTCCGTTCCGAGCTTTGCGTAAGATTTATCGGGAATATCCTTATACGCTGTGTTTCCGATGATATTATTCTTTTTAGGCTTGGAAGGCTCTTTTTCAGGTTCAGCCTTTGGCTGTTCGGGAGCCTCCTTTGCCTGACCCTTAATCTCATCTACAACAGCGTTATACTTTTCGACATTCTCTTTGCCGATGGTAAGTGTGGTCTTGTCACCATTGATACGACCACTGAACGGAATTTCCTGTTCAGTGAATTTTTCTGCTACCTTTGTCGCAGTTTCCGTATCAAGCTTGAAATACTGCTTATCGCTGATAGACTTGTAATCGACATTTCCGATAATGTTCTTGTCAGTCTTTGGTTTATCCTGTTCAGGCTCAGACTTCGGCTGTTCCTGCGTAGGAGTTTCCTTTGCCTTTCCCGTTACTTCGGCAATAATCGCTTTATAGCTGTCAATATCCGCCTTGCTGATAGTAAGAGTGGTTTTATCTCCGTTAATTCTACCGCTGAACGGAATATTCTGCTCCGTGAGCTTTTCAGCAACCTTTTCAGCCGTGCTTGATTTCAAGCGGAGATACTGTTTATCCTCAATATCCGCATAGGCTGTGTTGCCGATAATATTCGACTTTTCGGATTTATCGGCTGTCTGCTCCTGAGTCTTATCCTTTTCAAGTCCGAGATATTTATCGGAAATAGCCGTGATAAGCTCCGAAGCTGTCGAACGGATAGTTTCAAGAGAGGATTTAAGTTCAGGCGTATCCTTGCCCGAACCCCAAGAAGCAACATAGGCGAAACTGTAATCAGAAGTATCAATTCCGAAATGCTGACACACGGTATATGCGATACTTTCCGCTTCAACTTCTTCTGTGCTTCTGTCTTTCGGCTTGTCAATATCGGATTTCTTCAAATCACGGTCGTGGAGTTTAGCGTGAGCGATTTCGTGGATAGCTGTCTTAATGGTCTGCACCTCGGACATATTCTCCTTAATGGTAATCGACTTATCCTCGTGGTGATAGAAACCCTTTGCCGTTCCGTCAATTTCTGCAAACTTGATAGGGACGGGGGAAGCTTCCCGAACGGCATTGAAGAACTTTTCGTAGTCCTTTACATTGCCACTTAACTCGTCAGCACCGAGAGTTGGAAGCTCTTTGCCGCTTGTCTGCGATACATCAAATACGCTGACAACCTTAAATGCTGGGATTGTAACTTCAACTTCTTCCTTAATCGGCTTTCCGTCCTTACCGAGAACAGGCAAATCGGTATCAGGGTCGAGCTTTGTCTGTTCCTTCTTGATTTTATAGGGTGCAGGAGCAAAAATCTGAATACCTTTTTCTCCCTTGTTTACGTTTCTTTCAAACTTGTTCTTCCAAGAATTGAAGCCTGCAACCAATGTGGCGTCAGGCTTCTGCATTGCGATGAGCATTGTATTATTGAAAGAATAGTTGTGGAACTTCGACATTGTATCAAGGTATTCCTTGAACTTTTCGCCCTCAAACAGTTCTTTGATACCATTTTCGAGCTTGTCGGTGATTTCCTTTACCTTATCTTTGGACTTTGTAAAGGTCTTGGGTGGCTCTGTAACATCAGTTTCAGATGTTTTATCGGGTGGGTCTTTGGGAATGTCGTTTTCAAGCTCTTTTTCCTTCCTCATTACTGTTGTTGCAAGACCGTCAATGAGAATAGGGTGGGCGTTAAGGTAATAATCTCGGCTATCTTCCATAAATTCGGCAGACAGCTCCTTTGTCTGTTCCTTCGCCCAAGCCTTGACATCATTGTGATAACGACCGTCCCAATCGTGATTTACTACCTGAGCCGCAAGAACGTGGGTAACTCGTTCTGCTCCGTACTCGGCAACCACCGTATCGAGAGCCTTGTCGGTATCGAGGTGATTATCAGCGAAATTTTCGTTCAAAGCTTTGTCGATAGCCTTTGCACAGTTGCAGTTTTCCTTGAAGCTGCTTCGCCAATCTGCCATTTCGCCGTTTTCCTTTGCGGTCATCATATCATTCTTGTAAAGCGGAATGATTGATTTTTCCTTTTCTATTTCGGGCATTTGTACCTACCTTTCTTACTTCTTTTTCTTCTTCGGAGCAAATTCGAGCTTGTAATTCACATACTTGCCTGTATCGTCAAGACAAACAGTTGCGTCGTAGTTCTTGCCCGACTTCTCCGAATAAAGTCCCTTAACTGCAATCTTTCCGTTCTTGATAAGGCTTGCTGCCATTTCCTTTGTAAGTGGCTTTCGTGCCTTTTCAAAGAACTTGTCGTTCTTCCAGATAACAAAACCGCAGTTTCTGTCCTCGCAGGAATATGCCTTCGGAGTCACGACAATATTCTTGCCGCATCTCGGACAAGTGCCGATAACCTCTCCGCCGTTTCTTGATACCTTGCTTTCGTCAACGCTTTCCTTTGCAACTCCGATAATGTCGTCAACAAGCTTTTCAATATCCACCATAAACTGCTGATGAGTAAACTTACCCTGAGCGATAAGGGAGAGAGCATTTTCCCAATCAGCCGTCATAGAAGCAGATTTAATAATATCGGGCATTACGGAAATGAGGTCTGTTCCGTTATCGGTTACGACAAGATTTTTCTTTTCACGCTTGATAAAACCTGACTTTGTGAGCTTTTCGATAATGCTTGCTCTTGTAGCAGGTGTGCCAAGTCCCGAACGCTCCACTTCTTCAATGATTTCGTCTGTTCCTGCACGTTCCATAGCAGAAAGAAGTGTATCCTCCGTAAAACGCTTTGGAGGCTGTGTGAAGTGTTCACTTACCTCGGAAACTGGTCTTTCAATGACCTGACCTTCGGTGAGGGAAAGTGTTTCTTCTTCCTCCTCGGTATCGTCCTTGCACTTCTGAAAATCTCTGAATCCCTTTTCAATGGCTTTCCAGCCTTCTGAAATGACATTTCTGCCTTTTGCGACAAAAGAATAACCGCTACAACTGATTTCAGCCGTAACGGTTTCATAGATATATGGCTCATTTGTCGCACAAAGAAGGCGATTTGCGATGAGATAGAGGATTTTTCTTTCTCCATCGGGAACGGAGCTGAGGTCTGTGCTGCTTACTTCCGCTGTCGGAATAATAGCGTGATGGTCGCTTACCTTCTTATTGTTAATCACTCGTTTGGTATCGGGAGCGATAACAATTCCGCTGAAATGAGGGAGCTTACCGCCAACGGACTCCGCAATGCTTCTTGCAGTACCGTCCATATCGTCCGTGATATACTGGCTGTCCGTTCTCGGATAGGTTACGAGCTTCATTTCATAGAGTGACTGCGTGTAGTCGAGGGTCTGCTGTGCCGTGAAGCCGTAAAGTCTGTTTGCTTCTCTCTGGAGAGTGGTAAGGTCGTAAAGATGAGGGGGATTTACGGTCTTTCTTTCCGTTTTTACCGACTTTACAATAGCTTCCTTGCCGTCACAATCTCTGCGGATATTCTCAGCTTCGCCCTGTTCCTTGACCTTTTCGTGTACTGCGTCAAGACCGACAGATTTCAGATGGACACTCCAATACTTTTCCTTCTGAAAGCTACTGATACTGTTTTCACGCTCATAGAGCATTGCAAGAGTAGGTGTCTGAACTCTGCCTACATTCAGCGTTCTGTTGTAGAGCTTGGAGAAAAGTCTTGTGGCATTGATACCCACAATCCAATCCGCCTTTGCACGGCAGAGAGCCGACTGATAGAGATTTTCGTAATCCTTACCGTCCCTGAGATTATCGAAGCCGTCACGGATTGCCTTTTCTTCCATTGAGGAAATCCAAAGCCGCTTGATAGGCTTGTTACAAAGTGCCTTGTTATACACAAGACGGAAGATAAGCTCACCTTCACGACCAGCGTCGCAAGCGTTCACTACCTCGGTTACTCGGCTGTCATCCATAAGCTGACGGAGAATACCGAACTGCTTATCCTTATCCTCGGCAATGATAAACTGCCATTCATCGGGGATAATGGGGAGGTCTGCAATATCCCACTTCTTGAACCTTTCATCGTACATATCGGCATTGGCAAGGGAAACAAGATGTCCCACACACCAAGACACGATATATCCGTTGCCCTCAATATATCCGTCCTTTTTGTCGGTTACACCGAGAGCCTTAGCCAGTGCCACCCCGACACTTGGCTTTTCTGCAATCACTAACTGCATACTAAATCATTCCTTTCGATTTGAAATAAAAAAGAGCCTCTCGTGTGAGAAGCTCTTATGTAATGTTCGGTTTTAAAACTCTTTTTCAAGTTCAATGCAATCGACAGGTGTTGTGAGAACATCTATAGTGTTGCCGTCATCATCAAAAAACTCTACCTCAAAGAATTTTCCGTCATATTCAAGCACAATAGTGCCTTTTGTTCCGATAGTAAGACCTTCAAATTCTTTTATAAGGCGTACAACATCTAATTCTTTCATAAGTTAGTCCTTTTTCAAGTGTTGTTCTATAATTGCCATAATCTCATTCAAGCGGCTTTCGCCAACGCCCTTGATTTCTCCTATTTCCTTGCGGAGCTTATCCATATCAAGTGAAACGGCATTGTTCTCAGCCACTTCTTCGGCAGCATTGGCATAAATATCAGCCAAGAACTGTTCCATTTGTTTGCGGTCGAAGCCTTTTATCTTCTTATATGTATCTCGCTTTAGTATAAAATCGTCCATTCAAATTTCCTCTGTTCGTCGTAATACACTAATTATACCATACTGACCTTGAAAAAGCAATATGTACCAAGCCTGATTACTCAGGCTTGTGAGGATTATTCCTCATCGTCGTCGGAAGTTTCCTCGTCAACCGTATCCTCGTTTACGGTTTCTTCCTCGTATTCCTCCTCGTCCTCATCGTAAAGGGACTGCTTCGGAGCTTTCGGTTTTGCCTTGTAAACTTTGAAGTAGTAAAAAGCACCGCCGCCTGCAAGGGCAAGAACGCCTACAAGGATAAGAAGCGTATTGTTTCCGCCACCCTCGTTTTCGGTTTTCTCGGTTTTATCGTCCTTTTCTCCCTCAGAGGTCTCATCGGGATTTTCAATAACATTGCCATCTGCGTCCGTAACAGGTTCAACCTGTTCGCCATCAGGAGTTTCAATGGTTACACCTTCGGGAAAATCCTCTGCAAAAGCCATCATATCGTACTCGTCTACCAAGTTCATAAAGTACACATTTTCTTTGCCCTTGCTGTCCTTGTCGATTACGATATAGAATGTGTTGCCGTTCTTACTCTGAATGGCGATAAACTGACGGTCAACTACATCTGCCGACACATCTTCGATAATTGTTGCGTTTCCTTCGGGAAGTCCAAGCGTAGGAGCTTCACTATCCTGAACGATAGTTGTTTCTGCGTTTTCCTCGTTATCGTCATTCTTCTCAATGACATTCACTTCGGGAGTAGGATACTCAATAACCTTGTCCTCAGTAATAACGGGAAGTTCTCCGCTTTCAAGAACTTCGGAAGAAACTACGGTCGTAACTGCTTCTTCCATTTCAAGAGGTTCGTCAATGAGAATATCTCCCGTAGCGTAAACGCTCATAGCAGACATTGAAAAAGCTCCGCACATAACAAGTACGGAGCAAAGAATTTTACTCATCTTCTTCATCTTCGGTAATCCTTTCTGTAATCATTGTGTTAGTGATAGGTGCAGAAGCACCGACTTCATTGGAAGTCGTAATGCTCAACAGCTTGTCTTTCAGCGTTCTTACGTCAACATTGCTCATTGCTACAATGCAGATAATACGCTGATTTTGCAGTTCAATAAGTTCCTCATTGTACTGCTTAACCTTTGCCTTGAGTTCGGAAATCTTCGCAAGAGCAGCTTCAATGTCGCTGGTTTTGCGTTCGATGTTTGCTTCAATCTTTTCAAGTGAAAGCATAGCCCACCTCCTTTAGAATAAATCAGGTTTATTACCCTTAGTTTCGAGCAACAGCAAATACACATCATAAACGCCAGCCGCTTCAAGTTTAGGCTTGACCACGTTGTCCCAATCGTTAGCTATCAGCGTAACATTGAGTATATAGTAGTCGTAATACACGGTTACTAATATCTCGTTGCCTTCCTCGTCGTATTCAATATACTGATACGAACGTACTTCGTGTATTGACTCTACTTCAAGGGTGTATAAGGCATTGAAAATCTCCTGAATAAGACCCTGTATTTCAGCATCATATTCAAAGTCTATTTTCATAGCTGTCAGATAGGATATGAGTTCATACGGGTCGTGCTGAATGGGGTCGATATAGTAGTTGTATTCATTCCAACCTACATAGACATTTGGGATATTATTGATTTGCTCGTTCAGATTGTTTTCAAGGGAGTTCATATAATCATTCGCCGCATAAATATCCTCATCCTCTGATGTGTAGGAAGAAGCAATTACCATAGTTCCCGTATCGGCAAGCGATGTGAAAAGGGACGAGCCGAGAGATAGAATAAGACCGAAAAGCAAAAGGAAGATAATCAAGATGATTACAACTACCTTGTTGTTTGCAACAAACTTTACAATGGTCTTGCTGACATCCATTGCTGCCTCGCCAGCCTTTTTGCCTGCGGTTGTAGCACCTTTCTTTGCTGTCTTTGCCGCATTTTTCTGATTTTGCTTCTGCTGTGCCTTTTTGAGAGCTTTTTTAGCGTCCTTTTTCGCTTCTTTCTTGGTCTGCTGCTCGGTCTTATGGTCGAGAGCGACTTTGTGCTGATTGAGCTTTTTGTGTGCGTTTTCGGTATCAAATTTCAGCTTGGAAACCTTTTGGTAAGGCTTTTCCTTTAGCTTCTGATTTGTAGCCTTGACCTTATGAGAAGCGAAACGGAGAGCAGACTCGGCAACCTTTTCCGTTCCGTGAGCCGCTTTCAGCGTCTGGTTTTCGTCCTCATACTTTGAGATTTGCTGATGAACAGTACCCGAAACGGCAGTTGTAACAGCGTGCTTAGCTCCCTGAACGCCCTTTTGAACGATGTTCGGCTTGGGGAGAGGTTTTACCTCTTTTTCAAGTTTGAGCTTTCTTTGCATTTTCTGCTTTTCGGAGTTCCATTCCTTACGGACGTGGAATACTCTCTGATGTGGGAGCTTGTCCTCAGCCTTGTCAAGCCTTTTCTGGAGCTTATAGACCTTTTTCTCGTCCTTGCGTATTCGCCGTTTCAGCTTCTTTTCTCCGTGAGTGAGCTTTCTGTCGGGAGGAGCTTCACCCTCGTAATAAAAGACAGAATTTCCGTCCTTGTCGGTCAACTTCTCGGCAGCAGAGGACTTATCCTTCAAGCCTTTCCGGGTTTTCTTCTCCTTTAGCTTGCTTTCTGTTTTTTCCTCTGTCTGCTGTCCGACAAACTCAGCACCGTCGATTTCTACGACTTCTTCGGAATTGACATACTCATCATCGCTCTTGAATGTGAGCTTTGATTTTGGCTTCAAATCCTCGACAGTAGCTTCAACAACTTCGTCAGATGTGGTGTATTCATCAGCGGAACAGAAGCTATGCTGTAACCTTGATTTCGACGGGTCAAAGTCCTTTAAATCCTCAGCCTTGAAAGAAGTCTGCTCCATTTCAGCAAATTCCTCTGCCGATATAGATACCGTGCTTTCGGAAAGCTGATACTTTTCATCGGATTTGAAAGAAAACTTCCTTTGTGCCTTTGGAATAATGCTCTCGCTTCCGAGTGTGCTATGCTCCAGTTCGGCAAGCTCCCTTTGAGTAACGGGGAGTGATGTTTCCGAGTTTTGATACTGCTCATCTGAAACGAAAGAGGTCTGCTTATGCTGTCTGAGCAAGCTTTCCTCTGCCTTCGGCTTGATTTCCGTCGGTTCTGTAAAATAGTTTGTTTCGGCTGATACCGTTGTATCAGATACGGAATACGCTTCTGTCGGAGCAGAATATTTCTGTTCCGCAGGCTTACTGCCATATACGGCTTCTGCCCAAGTGTTATCGGGATTGTTCCGTCCGAACTGCAACTTGCGATGGTCAGGCTTCTTCACATCTTCGACAACAAGTCCAGCCGCTTTCAGCTTGTCAAAGCGTTCATCATCGGGTCTTGCTGTTTTCAGTACAGCTTCTTCGGCTTTATTGCTGACCTTCTTTGCCGAGCCATCTGCAAGATTTTGTTCGAGAACGCCGTCACGGGAGTGCTTCAAGACGGTTTTCTCCGTCGCTTTCAGCTCTTTTCCTGCCACTCTGATACCTCCTTTCTGTGATTTATTTGCCCTGCAATCAGGGTATGTATTTTTTTTTTGGGAGAGATGTGGTATAATAAATTTGAAATTGACACTTGGAGGATAACAATTATGGCAGTTTCTAACATAAAGGTCTTGTTCCAAAGCGACATAAAAAAGGTATGGGATATTGTTACATCGCTTGAAGAATATCAATGGCGTAGTGATTTAAGCAAAATTGAGGTATTAAACGATAAACAATTCATTGAATACACAAAAGACGGATTTGCAACTACTTTCACAATTACTGCTTGCGAGCAGTACAAACGCTGGGAATTTGATATGGAAAACGATAATATAAAAGGGCATTGGATAGGTGTTTTTACAGACAAAAACGGTCAAACCGAAATAGATTTCACCGAAGATGTTACCGCCAAAAAGTTCATTATGAAGCCGTTTGTTAAAGCTTTCTTAAAGAAGCAACAAGAATTATATGCTTCTGATTTAAAAAAGGCATTGCAATAAGATATACTATATGTACCAGCCGTATTCGGAGAAATCCGAGTACGGCTTTTCTTATTCCTCGCTGTCGGCTTCGTTGAGATGATTGACCTGAAGCAGACACATTGTAAATATGCCTACTGTGCCGCCAAACATCGTTCCGCCGAGAAAAATCAGCCAACCCATTACTTCGTATCCCAAGCGGACGCAGGGTAAGGGATTTCGGCATCAGGCTTGTTTTTCTTCTTAACGGCAAGGCAAATCGCCGTTACTCCTGCACCCACCGCCGCAATTACGCCTGCTGTGATACCGATAGTCTTAATGGTCTTTTTCTTCATCTTCATTAGTTTTCCTCCTGTTCTTCGGGTTTTGTGGTCATAATCTTGTAGAGCTGTGTATCCTTCGGGAACTTATCGACAAAGGGAATAATGACATTTCCGTAGAAGATAAGTCCTTCACCCGCACCGCTGTTCGTTACATAAGAGAGTTGGTGAGGGGAAATATTGAGCTGCTTCGCAAGTATCTGTCTGTCACCGCCAGCCTGATTGAGCATATAGATGAAGTCAGAGTTTTCAAAGATATTCTCAATCTCACGGCTTGCAAGCAAGTCCTTTACATTCTGAGTAAGTCCCGTAGGGATACCGCCCCATTTTCTGAAACGCTTCCAGATTTCGCAGGAATACGCCGCTGTCTGCTCCTCTTTGAGAAGAAGGTGAAACTCGTCGATATAGTAGCGAGTGGACTTGTGTTTGGCACGGTTGACCGTAACTCTGTTCCATACGCAGTCCTGAACAACAAGCATACCTATCTTTTTGAGCTGTTTGCCAAGCTCCTTGATGTCGAAACAGATAAGACGGTTATTCATATCAACATTGGTACGATGATTGAACACGTTAAGAGAGCCTGTTACATACATTTCGAGAGCTGTCGCAATACGCTGAGCTTCAGGCTCGGTCTGTTTAAGCATAAGGTCGTACAAATCCTGCAAGATAGGCATTTCTGCCGTATCGGGATTTGCAAGGTAATCACGATAAACCATTCTCACGCAACGGTCGATAATGGTCTTTTCGATAGGTTCAAGTCCGTTCTTACCTCCGACAATCAGCTCACAAAGGGAGAGGATAAAGTCTGCCTTTAATGCAATAGGATTTTCGTCCTCGGAGTAGTTGAGGTTGATGTCAAGAGGATTGATATACTGCGTAGAGGTAGGCGAAATCTTGACAACCTGACCGTTAAGACGGTTTACAAGCGGATAATACTCGGCTTCAGGGTCGCAGATGATAATATCGTCTGTTGTGGTAAGGAAAGCGTTTGTAATCTCACGTTTTGCGGAGAACGACTTACCACTACCCGGTGTACCGAGAATAAGACCGTTCGGATTTTTAAGCTGCTTACGGTCGCACAAAATCATATTGTTTGAAAGTGCGTTAAGACCGTAGTAGAGAGCTTCACCGCCCTGAAAAAGCTCCTGAGTAGTAAACGGAACGAAAATCGCTGTACTTGATGTGGTAAGTCCACGCTTGATTTCGATTTCGTTCACGCCGATAGGGACACAAGCCATAATGCCATCTTCCTGCTGATAGTCAAGGCGTTTGAGCTGGCAGTTGTACTTCTGTGCGATACCCTGTTCCTGAAAGATGATATTGTCGAGCTTTCTTTTGGTGTCGGCTGTATTCATAATGAGAATAGTAGCCATAAAAAGACGCTCGTTTCGGCTCTGCAAGTCATTAAGCAGACTCTTTGCTTCCTTACCGAAGGTGTTAATGTCAGACGGCATAATGTCAATGTCGTAGCCGTTTCTGAAAGCCTTTTTCTGTTCTTCCATCTTCATCTTGTCAAGGTCGGTAATCTTGCTCTTAACCATTTTTACCGCCTTGTTCTGGTCAATGGACTGAATGTGAAGGCTGAGCGTGATGTTATGCTCAATATTCAGAAAATCGGCAAGCATACGGTCTGACATTTCAGAAGCCATAATGTTGATGAATGAAACTGCTCCGTACTTACCACTCATACGGAAACTGTTGCCCTTTGAAAAGTCAAAGGACGAGGGAGCGATAAAGTCCTTAACGGAAAGTCCTGACTTCGGAAGCATATCCCAAGAGAAACGGAACTTCTCTCTGCCGTCAGGGTTAAAGCTACGATGAAGCACCGCAAGGCGTTCTGCTCCATTCAAAGGCTGTGCAAGAACACCCATAGTCTTGAAGTTATTGAGAATATCCGCTTCGATACGCTCAAGCTTCGGCTTTGCTTCTTTCAAAGACTTTTCCTTGACTCCGAATGTGATATACTTTGTCTTGACAAGTCCGTTATTGCCCTTTGCAAGCTGATTTTTCAGCATTTCTGAATATTCAAGGCGAATATCGTCAAAATCGTCGTTCTGAACGCCGATTTCAAGCTGGCTGTGAAACTCCTCTACATCGGCTACCTGATTGAGAAACGAGAGCTGAACTGTAATGGAACTGTCAAAGTAGTTGAGGAAGTCGCAGTAATTCTCGAAAATTGCTGTCTTGTCCTCATTCTGTGCAAGCTGATAGTTAATGTCGAAGAACTGAACTGTCTTGGTGTAGTAGTTATCGTCCACCTTGCAGATACCGTCCTTGAACATCTGCTTGAAAGGAATTGACTGCTGTGCTGTAACGGGAACTTTGCCATTCCCATTAGGACGAGCCTTTTTCACAGCAGCGTCAATCTGCTTTTTCTGCTTGCCCGATACATTCTTAATTATCTTCGACAATACTTTTTACCTCCTTTTCCAAATCATACTGCTTTTCGGCATACTCGTAGAGATTTACGGTCTTGTATGGTCTGACCTTCGGGCGAAGAAAACGGCTCTTAATAACCGTTTTCGCCACCTTTTCAAAGGGAAGTCCATTTTTCTCATACATCGCCACAAGGAAAGAGGGCATTGCAACTACGATAAGCAGAAGCATTGCCCCCATATTTCCTATTGCCTCCCTCGTCAGAAAATAAGTCGGGAGAGCTGTAACGCCCGCTATGCCGAAGCAGATTAACTGTCTTTTCGTAAGATTGAAAGCGACCTTTGTCTTAATCTTCGCAAGGTCTTTCGGAACCTGAACATACGGCATACATAAAATCCTCCATTAACTGCTGATAAGCGGGACTGTCCTTCGGCATATCCTCAACGAACTTATAGCGGAATTCCTCGAATTCTGTTTCAAGGTCGGAGCTGACCTCCATAATGATGTCATCGGGAAACCACTCCGCAAGGAAAGCAACCGCCTTGTCAAACTGGCAAGGTCTGAGTTCATAAAGCTCGGTTGTGCCGAATACTTCCTCGAAATCATCGTCAAGGTTGTCACAGCAGGAACGGAAAAGGACACGATAAGAAAGCGAATTCTTACCGCCGAGAGCCGCTTCAACTGTGAGTTCGGCAAGTCTGCCGAGATAATCGACCTGCTTCTTTGTGATTGTATCTCTACACTTACAATTTTTCATTTACATCTTCCTTTCATTAGTGTGCGTTAAAGATTGACTTTGAGATTGATGATGTCTTAAACAACGACAGACAGAGGATAACGGAGTAAGCACCTATCTTCATTACTACATCGTGAAGGTCTGTTGCTGTGGATAAATCCTTGACAAGTACCGAGTAGATACCGACGATAACCATAATGAAGAAGCCCTGAAATGCCAGTGCTACCATACTTCTGATATAGTTCGTGCCGATATTGCCCCATTCTCTGTTGGTCATAGTTGCAAACGGTATAGGAGCTACCGAACAATACAGATAAATCTCTATCATACGGTTTGTGAGGACAACAAGAACGAGTATCGCTATTGCCTTTACTGCAAGGCTGACAACCGCCGCTTCCATAATCAGAACGATAAGCTCACCGCAATCCATACCGTCAAGGGTATCACGGAAGTTATTATACATACTGAGAACATCAACATAGGTGTCGTTCGTTATTGAGGTTGCCGCTTGGTTGACCACCCATTGCCCGACATCGAATATCGCTATCGTTATTTCAAAGGTGTGCGAGAGCAGAAATACCGCAACGCAAGCCTTGAAAACATACTTGAAGAAAATAAAAGTATCAACATCGTGCATATTGTTCTTTTCGGTTATGGTCGTAATCAGCTCATAGCATAGAACAAAGGTGATAATAATGCCCGCAATCGGGATAATGACATTGTTTGAGAGGTTTTGTATCATATTGAAGATACTTGCGTTCCACCCCGACGGAGTTAAGCCTACCTCTGCCGCAATTTCTCCCGTTGCCGCATTGGCGTCGTCGAATATGCCTATGAATATACCGCCGCATAAATCTACAAGAAAGTCGTGTATCGCATCAACTATCGAGTCTAAAATATCTTCCATTACATACCGCCTTTCTTATTTATTTGCAGAGAAGCCTGCCCATAAGGACAGGCTTTCCGCTTTTACCGAGCTTTTTCGGATTAACCGAAAAGACCGGAAAGAAGGGGGATAAGGGTGATACCGATGAGGGCAACGCCGCCGCCAGCCATAAGCTGCTTCATACCCTGTGACTTTGCACCGGGGTTATCGTTACCGTAGCCTTCGAGAAGATTGATTACGCCCCATACGCCAAGACCAGCACCGAGAGCGATTACGAGTGTCTGAAGAACTTCAATAGCAGAGTTAAAAAATTCCATAGTTAAAAATCTCCTTTAAATTAAAATAGTTTTGATTGTTGTTAGGACACAAAAACTGCCGTCTGATTATTCATCAGCGGCTTTCGTGTCATCTTCGATTGTTTCCGAACAGTCGTAAACCTCAACAACTGTATTCGGTTTTACTGTGAGCTTATGCGACAGATACTTTTCTACATTGAAAAGATTTCTTTCGTCAGCGTCGGAGGTCAGAGCGAATTTTGGATGCTTCGTTAAATCGTATTTATTACTGAGAAAAGGTCTCACGCCTCTAAGCTGCAAAATACACTTGCTGCCGTCCATTACGCTGAGTTCGTCCATCGACATAAGCTCTTTGCCTGTTTTCTGATAATTCAGGGAGTGCGAGGTTTCTTTGCCCCTGCTTTCACCAGTGTTATACAGGTCAATGGTTTCTTTTCCGAGTATTTCGGAAATCTCTTTCAAAGTGGTCTTTTCCTTGCCACCGAGAAAGAGAGTTGTATCGCAGTTACCCACGATAGTATCCGCATTATCCTTGTAAATCGCCTTTAACTGACTTTGTGCCTGCAAGATGATTGAAGCTGAAATTTCTCTGCTTCGTATCGTTGCTATGAGTTTGTCGAATTTTGGTATTTGTCCGATATTCGCAAACTCATCGAGTATAAAGCGAACGTGAACAGGGAGTCTGCCGCCGTATTTATCGTCGGCTTTGTCACACAACAGATTGAAAAGCTGAGTGTACATTATGGCTACGATAAAGTTAAAAGTATCATCGGTATCCGAGATTATGACAAAAAGTGCCGTCTTTTTATCGCCTAACGTATCAAGCTCAAGTTCATCATCTTCTGTTAATTCACGCAACTCCGCAATGTCAAAAGGTGCAAGTCTTGCACCACAGGAAATGAGGATTGATTTTGCGGTCTTTCCCGCCGCCAGTTTGTACTTCTTGTACTGCCTTACGGCAAAATGCTCAGGATTTTCCTGTTCAAGCTCCTTAAACAGTTTATCAATCGGATTTTCAAAGCTCTCGTCATCTTCTCGTGCTTCACTGGCATTTATCATCTCAATGAGAGTATTCAGATTTTTCTCATCGTCGGGAGCTTCGTACCAGATATATCCGATAAGAGCCGAGTAGTAAAGTCTTTCAGCCTTTACCCAGAAATCCTCACCGCTTTGATTGCCTTCGCCTTTTGTATTGGCGATAATCGTGTTTACGAGCTTCAGAATATCCTTTTCGGAACGGATATACGCAAGCGGATTGTAGTGCATTGACTTCTTGAAATTGATAGTGTTAAGCACCTTGATTGCATATCCGCCCTCTTTCAGAGCCTTTCCGACTTCGTTCAGCACCGTTCCTTTCGGGTCAGTTACCACATAGGAGCTGTGCATTTGAAGCAGATTAGGCTTTACATAAAATCGGGTTTTACCTGAGCCAGAGCCACCGATTACAAGGATATTCTTGTTTCGTGCATACTTGGGTCCTGCCTTCGGTCTGCCGTCCATCGTCAGACGTTCCGTTTCGGTAAGAATAACGTTATCCTCAAACTTGTCAGCCATATACGGCTTAATATCTTCGGCATTACCCCAACGGGCAGAGCCGTACTCACAGCCTTTACGGTATTTTTTAGCGTCCTTGCCCTTGATATAGATAGCGAGTTTTATGATTACACCGCCAGCGATACCAATGAGAATGTCAATTGGGTTGAAGCTCGGCAAGGGATTTAGGAAAACCTCACCCAAGCTGTCCATACCGTTCATTATCTTGTCGCCAAGTTCTGTGCCTGCGGCACCTGTGAACGCCTGAGATACCTTATTGAAGGCATATCCGAGGATAACAAAGGGCAGAACCTTCATTACTTTTTGCTTATTGAATTTCATTACAGTTCTGCCTCCCGTGTCTTGTTTTTCTCTCTTGTACGCTCCTGAGCCTTTTGCTTGACCTGCTCACCGAGAGTTTTAAGTTTTGCCTTGATAGACGGCTTTTCCTTCTTTTTGAGTTCTTTTCCGAGAAAGTCCTTGAAAGCAGCGTTCATAACCTCTGCATCCTTTGCCTTGAAAAAGATGAAGTATCTCGGCGGCTTTTCAGAGCCATCCTTTTTGAGAGAGTAGTCGATACCGTACTTACGGGCGGTCTTGTTGAAGGACTTAATGTTCTGGTCGGTAACTTCGATATTCGTGAGCTTTTCGCCTTTTTGAATAAGGTGTTTTACCGATTGCTTACCTTTATAGACCTTCGGAGACTTGTTTTTCTGTGCCGAGAGATAGGCTCTTACAGCCGATTTCAGCACATTTGTCGTAACTTTGGTCGCCCTGACCGACAGCGACACGACTTTTTCGGAGTTCTGCTCCTGCATTACTGTCCTCCTTTCAGGTTATTTTTGTTCTTGCTAAGGGATTTTGAGTGGGAAACTCATTGTCTGACCTCCTTTGGGGTATAAAAAAAGCAGCCAAGTGTTTTTAATACTTGACTGCTATGTACGGGACGGAATTAACCGCCCCCATTAAAGTGATAATTCACTTCGGAGGTATAATAGTTGTCGATAGTAACGGCAGCATTATACAGGACTGTTTTCAGATAGGACTTGATATTACGCACTTTGCTTGGATTTTCTTTCAGACAGGAGAAGATATATTCAATGTGCATAGAATTGAGCTTTAAAATACGGCTCTTGACAAGCTCGGTCGGAACTTTATCCTTTCCGATATTCTGTGTTTCCGCTTCGGAGCATACACATTCAAGCATTATATCGACAATTTCATCAAGCTGTGCCTTGTTGAACTGGTCTACGATTAAGTCGTACTCGATATTTTCAAGAATGATTGCTCTGTATCCGTCAATCTTATCAATCCCATCAGGCAGGATAGATTGATGGATATTAAAAAGCTCTTTACTTTCTTTTTCTTTATTTGATTTCTCTTTACTTAATTGTGCCGAGGACATCTGTTTGGGTTTTACCCGTTCGGATTTATTCCGTTTAGGTTCATCGAAATGGCGTGGCTTCATTCTTATATCGTAGAATACTTCGCCGTAAGTTCCGTTTTTTCGCCTTTCTCGGTATCGAGTGATATATCCTGTTGCTTCAAGCTCCTTTATGATAGAAGCGATGGTATCGGAACATTCACGGTTGATTTTCGATAAACCTGAGATTGTCATATCCCATTTTTCAGGGAGCGATAATATTTGGGAGAGTAAACCTCTGGCTTTAAGAGAAAGCCGCATATCTCTTAAATGGTAATTTGACATTACCGTGTATCCGTCTGCTGTTTCAACTCTGCAATACGCCATTAGAATTCAATCTCCAGCACGAGAATATCGTTATCTCCGATTTCTCCAAACTTTTCTTCAAAAAAGGTATTGACAAATTCGTCAAGATGTGCTTCATACATTGCCGCTTCGATTTCATCGGCAATCCTGCCCATTTCCTCGACCTCGGCACGGAGCTTGTCATACTCACGTTTTGTCTTAATGAATTCAGCCGTGCTTGCACCCTTAATAGTACGGGGATAGACGAAGGTTCTATACTCCGAAGCGTCAAGCTCCGCTTTCAGATTTGTAACCTTATTCCTGAGTTCTGCACTGAAGAAAAAAATCTTGAAAAAGGTCTTGACATTTTCCTCAGTTTGTGCATTGGGACTTTCTGAAAAATATTTCAGAAAAGACTTGACATCTGACAACTTTTGTGCTATGAACCCCTCAAAAAAATTTTCAGAGAAGGGGTTGACAAATCTGTCATTCTGTGATAAGGGAGAACCCTTGAAATTTCTTTCAGAAAAGGTATTGACATTTCTACCGTTCTGTGATATGGGACTTCCGATTGATTTACTGTTCTTCATAATAATTCCGCCTTTCTTAATGTTGGTTTGAGCTTATCATATATTCAGGGAATAGAAAAACCCCGTATCTAACGGTTTAACCGTCGGATACGGGGTAATCTTTTTATTTACCAAGTTCAAGGCTCATCACGAGAGTTATATCTTCCCACTGATTTTGCCTTAAATACTTGCCGTTAGCCTTCTGATAGGCTCTTGCCATTTCATAGGTTATCGGAAAATCCCATTGTATAGCGATTTTCTGATTAATCCCTATTACTAATAGCTGCCTGTGCGGGTGGAATGAACTCTATTAAGGAGGATGTAATTATGTCTGACAACCTTTATATCGTTGATAATATGAGCGAAAATAAAACAGTCAAGCATTATTTGACTGAATGGTGTTCTATATCTAAACAAATGGATATAGCGGCGGGTTACTTTGAAATTGGTGGTCTACTTGAACTCGGAAACAACTGGCAGTCGATGGATAAAATTCGTATTATCTTAGGTTCAGAAGTAACAAAGCGTACTCGAGAAGTTATCGAACAGGTTGTTTCTTTCCTTATATCCAAATTAGATGATAGTATTGAAAACGAAAAAGATAAAAACGAATTTCTTATCGGAGTTCCTGCTATTCTTCATGCTTTAAAAAGCAGAAAAATAGAATGTAAGGTTTTTGACAAAGATAAATTTCACGCAAAAGCTTACATTACTCATTTCAAAGATGATTATCACCAACAGTTTATTCCCTCTATGAATATCCCAACAGGATATGCTTTGGTAGGCTCAAGCAATTTTACCAAAGCAGGATTGACAAAAAATATTGAACTTAATGTTCAGATTACTAATAACGTAGATGCATTGCAAGACTGGTTCGAAGCTCGTTGGAACGAGGCTGTTGACATTACTGAAGCTATTATCACAACAGTAGAAAAGCATTGCAAGGAATATCTGCCATACGATATTTATCTGCGTTCTATGTTTGAAATGTTCCATAATCAGGAGCAGAGTGTTTCGGAATGGGAAGAAAAGGATTCCGTCATATATTCGTTATTATCACAATATCAAAAAGATGGATACAACAGTATGATAAATATTGCTGACAAATACTCAGGCGCATTTTTATGCGATGGTGTTGGTCTTGGCAAAACTTTTGTCGGTATGATGCTGATAGAACGATTTGTAAAAAAAGAAAGAAAAAATGTAGTTCTGATTGTTCCTGCTGCTGCTCGTATTCCTGTATGGGAAACAACAATAAAAAAATATATCCCAGAGGTTCTTGGCGGATTTTCAAAATTCGTAATAATAAATCATACAGATTTATTACTCGAAAAGAATCAGGATTTAATGAATTCTATTGCACAAGACGGTGAAATTGTAATCATAGACGAAGCACATCACTTTAGAAATCGTTCTTCCAACAGATACAGAAAACTTTTTGAAATGATGGGGACAGGCTGTTCCAAACAGATGTTTATGCTTACTGCTACACCTATAAACAATAGTTTTCTCGATTTACAGCACCTTATAGAGTTGTTTTCTCAGCGTAAGGAAGATTACTTCAAATCCGCACCGTTGGGAATACATAGTCTTTCAGGACATTTCAGAAAAATGGAAAAATCCCTTGAAAAACAAACCAATTCAACAGCAGTTGATATTAATAGTGATGAAAGCGATTTGATTTTTAAAAGTGATATGCTCGTAAATGAGCTTGTAGTGCAAAGAAGTCGCTCTTATGTAAAGAAAAGTCTTTCCATTTCCGAAAGAGAAAAAGTATTATTCCCCAAAAGACTTCCACCTACTGTTGCAAACTATTCAATGCGAAATAGCTACGGAAAGCTTATTGATGATTTCGTAGATTCTTTCTATCGCAAAGATAAGGAAACAGGCAGAAGTGTTCCTATTCTTGCATTACCTGTTTATTCTCCTTATGAAGATGAGTATTTTAAAGGCGATGGAAGTAAAATTGATGAAATGAAAAAAGGTCGCCAGACACAGATTGTAAATTTAGTTCGTCAATTATTGCTTAAACGCTTCGAAAGCTCCATTGCAGCATTTGAAGAAACCTGTATAAGAATTTTCATCAGACTTCAAAAATTCTTGGAGGATTACAAGGAGTACGGAAACGAGCGTGAAATCAATCGTTTTTATCAGCGTAAACAGCGTATTTTTGATTATGCAAAAAAATATATCGACGAGAATACTCCGTACACTCTTGAAGAACTTGAAGATGACCTTCCCGATTATGTATGGAATGTTGAAAGTAATCTCAGCTTAGATGATTTTGATATTCCTTGTATGATACAGGATACTATCGGTGATATGGAGGTCTTGTCGGATTTTATTGATGATATGATGGGCATAAAGCCTGAAAACGACGATAAAATCAATGTTTTGATTGACATACTAAAAAAAGATAAAACAGTTGTAAATAAGAAAGTAATCATTTTTACAGAATACCGCTCTACTGCACAGTATATTTACAAACAACTTGAAAAAGCTGGTATAAAAGGCTTATTTGAACTTGATGGACAATACAGTGGAAACCGCAAGGAAATCATTGAACGTTTTGCTCCATATTATAACGACAAAACCTCTGCTACCATAAATGACGAAATACAGGTGCTTATTGCAACGGATGTACTCGCAGAAGGTCTTAACTTGCAGGATGCTTCCTGTCTTATCAATTATGAACTGCATTGGAATCCTGTTCGTCTTATGCAGAGAATAGGACGTGTTGACAGACGTAGAAATCAGAATACCGAAAATCTTCTGCTTACAGACCATCCTGACCTTGCAGCTGATAGAGAAAATGTTTATTACTGGAACTTCCTTCCTCCTGCTGAACTCGAACAGCTTTTGTCACTTTACAGCACTGTTTCGCAGAAAACGCTTCGCATATCAAAGACATTCGGAATCGAGGGTAAACAACTTCTTACTCCTGATGATGATTACGATGCACTCAAAGACTTTAATTCAGCATACGAAGGCGTTGAGTCCAGTGATGAAGAAATACTTCTTGAATATCAAAAACTAATGTCAGAAAATCCCGATTACGAAGAAATTGTCTGCAAATTACCAAAGAAAATGTTCAGTGGTAAATTCAGTGAAAGTAAAGGACTATTCTTCTGCTATGACTTGCCTGTTAAAAAGTCAGACGGAACTTGGTCTGATGGAGATGGACGTACTGTATGGTACACAATAAATTCTGAAACTGCGGAAATTATTGATAATACATATCAGATTTGGCAGACAATCAAGTGCGAGCAGAATGAAGAACGAGCAGTTGCAATATCAGCAGAGGATTTTGCTGAATATAAGAAAAAGGTTGAAAACCATATAAACAGAACCTATATGCGTTCAGCGCAAGCTCCTGTTGGAGTTAAACCTAAGCTTGTAACTTGGATGCAATTAACCTAAAAAGAGGTAAATTATGAATATCAGAAACGTGTGTGATTTTGATACAATGCTCCAATATTTCGGCGAAAAACTGGAATGGAACATTGATACAGAGGATTTTGATTCTGCTGATTATACATACGATGTATATGCAGATGAACTCGGAATAAAAAAGGAAGAACTTGCTACAACTACAATATACCAGCTCAGACCGTTCTGTGATGGTATGCCGTTTGGTGTTTTTGCAGTTTCCTTTGAAAGCAAGAAGCTTGAAAAGGCTTCTCTCAGAAAAATTCTTTCGGGTCTTGTAAGGAAAAAGCGTGATGAACATTTACCAGAATGGAATATGCACGACCTTCTTTTCCTTTGTTTCTGGGGTGAGAAAGGCAACGAGTATGTCGGAGTAGCCTGCTTTGATGACAACGATAAGAATCTTCCACAGCTTAAAATTGAATATATCCAGCCTGCAAGTGAAGATACAACTCAAATCAGCAACTTTGAAAGTAAACTTGCTCATTTGAAAATGCCTGCTGACACAAGCGATGCAGATGCTTGGAAAGCTGAATGGAAGCGTACTTTTTCTGCTGTATATCATCAGCAGATTACAGACTCAAAGAAGCTTGCACACGAACTGGCTCTCCTTGCACAGCATACCCGTGACACCATTATCAGCACATACAATGTCGAAACAGGACTTGGTTATGTTCATCTTCTTTTCAAGAAATTTCAGGATAATCTTGTTCACGACCTAACGGTTGAGCAATTTGCTGATATGTATGCACAGACTATCGCTTATGGTCTGTTCTCAGCGAAATGCATGGATAACAATGAGCATTTTGACTGGAAAGATGCTATTGACAAAATTCCTAACACAAACCCATTTCTTAAAACGCTGATTAAAAGTTGTTTTGAAAAAGACGGTGGAAATAAAATCTTCTTTGACGAGCTTGAACTTGCTGAAATTATAAAACTGCTTGATAACACAAATATCAGCAATATTCTTGAACACTTCAACCGTCATACAGGCGGTGGCAGAGAAGATACAGTCATCTATTTCTATGAAGATTTCCTTTCTGAATATGAACACGATACAAAAAAGCGTCGTGGTGTTTATTATACCCCTTGGCCTGTTGTAAAGTTTATGGTAAGAGCTGTTGATGATATTCTGAAAACAGAATTCGGTTTCAAAGACGGCCTTGCCGATACTGCTACAAAGGTAGTAAATATCAAACGTGATAGCAAGCGTAAAAACCGCAATGGCGTTATAACTCAGGTTGATGATACAGAAACTGTGCCTGCTATTCAGATTCTTGACCCTGCAACAGGAACGGGTACATTCCTTCGAGAAGTAATTCTTCATATTTACGAAACTTTCAGAGAAAACAACAAAGGCAAATCCGAAGAAGAAATCAAAAAGCTCTGGAATGAATATGTTCCGACGCATCTTCTTAAAAGAATTAACGGCTTTGAGCTTATGATGGCACCTTACGCTGTTGCACATATGAAGCTTGCTATGGTGCTTAAAGATACAGGCTATGATTTTGAGTCAGATGAGCGTCTTAATGTGTTGCTTACAAATTCACTTGAGCCTTCGGATTCTGATGCTTCATTTATGGAACAAGGTCAGCAGATTTCGTTCTTCAATGACCCGCTTGCTGCCGAAGCCTATGAAGCTGACAAGGCTAAGAACAATCCGGGTATAAATGTAATCATCGGAAATCCACCTTATAGTGGTGTATCATCAAATAATAATGAATATATCTCAAAGCTTATTGATGATTACAAATATATTGAAGGCGAATATTTCAACGAAAGAAAGCATTGGCTGAACGATGACTATGTAAAGTTTATTCGTTATTCCGAAGAAGTGATTTCAAAGAATGGTAATGGTGTACTGGCGTTTATCAATAATCACGGTTTCTTAGACAATCCTACTTTCCGCTGTATGCGTTATCATTTGCTCAAAACGTTTGATACAATATACATCATAGATTTACACGGAAATATAATGCGTAAGGAAGTAGCACCAAACGGCGAACGTGATGAAAATGTATTTGATATAATGCAAGGCGTTTCTATAAATATATTTGTAAAGAATTCTACTAATCCTAAAAAAGATATGGCACTTGTTGAGCATTGCGATGTTTTGGGTACGAGACATTTGAAGTATGAAACCCTTTTAGCACATAAAATCAACTATGCTCAAATAGTCCCTACAAAACCATATTATTTTTTTGTTAAGCGAAGTGAAAACCATTCTGATTTATATAACAATGGATTTATCATATCAGATTTGATGAAAGTCAATGTAACAGGTATTGTATCAATGGGAGATACATTTGCTTTCGATGAAAATTCAGAAAACCTGTTTTCTCGAATTCAAGAATTGATTGAAGGCAAATATACAATTGATTCTTTAAATGAAAATTTTGGACTCGGAAAAAATTATGCTGAATTTGTATATGGTAATAAGAATAATTTGTTACTTGCACGTGAGAATATTCAAAAAATCTCGTACAGACCATTTGATGATAAATACACATATTTTGACAATAAAATATTATGGCGACCAAGAACTGATGTAATGAATCATATGATAAAAGATAATATTGCTATTATTGTGCCTCGCCAAGCTATAACAGATAATTGGTCGCATGTTGGTGTAAGCAAGAATTTAGTAGATAACAGATTCCATTATAGTAACAAGGGAATTCCTATTGTGTGTCCTTTATATCTCTACTCCGAAGAATTAGGCAAAACCGTTCGTACCCCCAACCTTAATCCTGAAATAGTCAAGGAAATCTCTGAAAAGCTCGGTTTGCCTTTTGCTCCCGATAGTGATGGCGGTAAGACAGACAGCTTTGCACCAATTGATTTGCTCGATTATATCTATGCTGTCCTTCATTCTCCGAAATACAGAGAAACCTATAAGGAATTTCTGAAAATTGATTTCCCAAGAGTGCCTTATCCGACAGATATAGATATGTTCTGGAAAATGGTTGAGCTTGGCGGTCAGATACGCAGAATTCACCTTATGGAAGCCGATGTTCTCAATACACCTGTTACAACTTATCCCGTTGACGGTGAAAATGAGGTTACAAAGCCTGCATACAAAAACGGTAAAGTCTATATCAACAAGGAACAGTATTTCGACGGAGTTCCTGAACTTGCTTGGAACTTCTACATAGGTGGTTATCAGCCATTACAGAAATGGCTCAAGGACCGCAAGGGAAGAAAACTTTCCGATGAAGATATTGCTCACTATCAGAAGATTGTTGTTGCTCTTACTGAAACGGACAGGCTTATGAAAGAAATTGATGAAGTATTTGAGTTTTAAGCAAAATAGCCGAGAGGAATTAACCCTCTCGGCTACATATTAATTATTCATCATTTCAAGTGCAACAGTCATATACAAAGTTTTCCAGTTGCCGGCATCTTTTCCAACAGCCTGGGGACTATTTCCAAGTGTTCTGCTACGCTCAACAGTTGTTTCTACAAGGTCTTTTCCTATATTATCAAGAATCTGAAACGGGTTGGTTTTCCATGCATACATTCCGTTTTCAACCTTAACTAATGCACGCAAAGATCCAAGAATAGGATAAAGGAAGCCTGATGGTGACTGATAGTCTATTTCATTCTTATAGAATTTTGATTTGAAATTCGAATCTCCTTTCGGAGAAGTTACGCCTTTAACCGAACCATATCTTCCAGAAGAATATTTTTGCTTATAGTAAGTACCCATATTAGATTCAAGTTTATCATACAACTTAAAAATATCTATCATAATATTCTTCATTTTGAAATACGGATTGTCAGCGGTTTCTCCATTCTTTTTATGAGCATCAATATAATAATCAATACATTTTTTCTTTCCATTATACGCAACGATTGGAAACGCATTAACGTCGGGGTATTTATCGATGTTGAACAGTGTTAATATCGAAATAATATCTGCTACATCAATATCTCCCTTATCGTTTTCTCTAAAATAAACCTTTTTACTGAAAGATTCATTTTTTATTGCATCTTTAATTAAATCAAATCTGTCTTCAAGTTCTGCAATAGATTTGTCCTGAACCTGTGTAGATGTATTACGGGCTGCTGCAAGGGCTTGGAATATATCTTCTACGCCAGTTAGTATTTCAAGTTTTACAAATTGCTCACCATAATCAATAGAGTCTCTTTTTTCAAGAATAGCTTTATAAGTATGTCCTCCGTCTACATCTCCGTGTAATTCGAGGTCTTTAAACATAATACTCATATTGCCGCTATTATTATCATAGTGAACAGAATCTGCTGAAATAACCATCCCACGATTCAATAGATAAAAATTCGGCTCACTTGTATTCAAAAGAGATTCCTTAATCTTTTTTGCTACCGATGTACCCATAGCCTGATTTCTCGGATTTGTTGCCATTGGAATATCATCTGGCAAATCTTTTACGTCACAAATTGCAAAATACATCTGTGGATATTCATCCTCATTTCTTTTGTTTGTGTCTTTTTGCTGATAAGGATTAGGAATTCTTCTGAAACTTTCAGCTTTAAAAGTTAATGTTTTTTCTTCTGACATATCAATGTCCTCCTTCAAATAAATATAAAAATTATTGATTAGATACATAGCCTGCGCTACCATCTATATTCATTGTAATTATTTTTTTGTAAAATCTCAACGCTATATATGACGTTTTTAGAGGTGTATCATGAAACATAAATTCGGAAATGTAAATTACTACTTAGGAAACGAAATAGCTAAAATCCGTAAAGCAAGAGGCTATACACAAGAAGGCTTTGCAGAAATATGTGGGATTAGTCGTGCATATTACGGAAGAATTGAACGTGGAGAATATAATGTTACTGTAGAAATGTGCCAACGTATTGCCGATGGATTTGGATGCCATATTTCCGAACTGTTTATAAATCTTCCGTTTTAGTATCAGAAACCCTGCTCTTGAACATTTTTGAAAAATATGATATAATTTATACGATAAACTCTGCTTTAAAATGCAGTAAGCCCCAACGAGAACAAAGAGGTGCGATATGTCGGAGGATAATAACATCGTTGTAAGTAACGCTGAGCTTTCAGCCGAGAACACAAGTGAAACATATTCCAAAATCAGAAACAGCGTTATTACTGCACAGAGCAGAATATACAACGCTGTCAATTCAGCAATGGTACAGGCCTACTGGGAAATCGGCGAGCAAATTTATATTGCCTGCGGAGAAAACGACCGTGCCGAATACGGAAAAGGCTTGCTGAAATATCTTTCCGAAAAGCTGACTGCCGAATTCGGAGCAGGCTTTGCTGTCCGTAATCTGCAGATGATGAGAAAATTCTATCTTATGTATCAGAATGCGAACACACTGTGTTCGCAATTGAGCTGGTCGCATTATCGTATCCTTATGCGTATCTCCGACGACAACCGCAGAGCATGGTACACGGAAGAATGTGCGAAGTCGGGCTGGAGTGTCCGTCAGCTTGAACGTCAGATAAATACAATGTTCTACGAGCGTCTGCTTTCAAGCAAGGAAAAGGACGCTGTCGCTGCTGAAATTCAGACAACAGAGCCAAAGCCTGAGTACGAAAAGATTATCCGTGACCCTTATGTCCTTGAATTTCTCGACCTCCCCGAAAATCCTCACTTTTATGAAAAGGATCTGGAACAGGCTATTATTGACCATTTGCAGAAATTCCTTCTTGAACTTGGCAGAGGCTTCAGCTTTGTAGCAAGACAGAAGAAAATCTCATTTGACGGACGCCATTTCTATATTGACCTCGTCTTTTACAACTACATTCTGAAATGCTTTGTACTTATCGACCTGAAGCTCGGTGACCTTACACATCAGGATTTGGGACAGATGCAGATGTATGTGAATTATTACACCCGTGAGCTTATGAACGAGGGCGATAATCCTCCGATAGGAATTGTTCTCTGTGCTGACAAGAGTGATGCAATTGTAAAGTATACGCTTTCAGAGAACGACACTCAGATATTCGCTTCAAAATATATGACCTATATTCCGAGCGAAGAAGAATTCAAAAGAGAACTTCGTCTTGATGATTACAAAAAGAAAGACGATTTTGAAGAATAAAATCAGCCTCTCCATATCTCGGAAGAAGCTGAAAGTGGAATATGTACAGCAGTAAATTATGAGTCTTATTTGGGTCTTATGAGTCGATAAATTTAACTATTATAACCTTATCATATGGTACTATGAAAAAATACCCGTCACCTTCTAAAGATGACGGGTTTTGTGCGTCTTATAAGAATGTTACTTGTAATTTGTAGAATTACAAATTCTTTCTCATCCAGATATGCGGACAGCTTTCGATATCCTCTACTTCTCCAAATGCAGTATAACCTGATTTATTATAGAAATCTGTAATCCGACATTGAGCATGAAGTTTTATATGTTCTCCACCAAGTTGTTTCACATATTCTTCGGCTTTTTCAACAATAAAACTGCCCATGCTTTTTCCACGATATTCTTTTAAAACTGCTAATCTACCAAGGATATAGCTGTTTTTTATCACATCTTTAAAAACTCTGCAAGTTGCAATAGGTATATCTGAATCATCAAACAATACAAAATGAATTGCTGTTGAATCAATATCATCAAATTCATCTTGAAAGCCTTGTTCCTCAACAAAAACCTTTTGTCTGATTTCAAGTGCTTGCTGTGGAACAGAATGAAATACCTCTATTCTCATAATGATAACACCTCAGTTTCTTATTTGTTTATCGGACACTTTAAGCATATTATACATTATAGCTCAGCACTTTTCAATAGCATAGGCAATACATTCATATAATATTATTTAAAATCCTTTTTTGTAAATGAATATGTTTTACTATAATCAGCATCAACACATACATCAACTGAAAAATCATCAAGATTAAATACACACGACCACTCTGTCCGTCTTTTATGAGAAACATCAGCGGCAAGCTCCATTGCCTCTTTATCTGTAAGAATATTATTGTTGTTTTCAAGTCTTGCCTTGATTATATCATAACGATTACAATTATCTTCAGGGTCATAATACTTATTTTCAGTACTTAAAACACTGTTTGTACAGCCGTTTTCTTCAACAACATACATTTCGTTACCTGCCCATTCCACAACTACTGAACGTCCTGATTTATCGGCAATAAATAAATGGTATGAAGCGTTAAGAGCTGTATGTATATCATAGGATGAAAGGAATTCAATTGCTTCGTCTACTGTTGCACATTTATCGAGTATTCCTCTTATGGCAGTATAAATAAGCATATCCTTTTTCCCGTTATCCTGATGAACCTCGTCGATATTAAGCTGTAAAATACCTGTACCAAGTCCCTTTTCATTCACTCCATCAAGGCATACATACGGTGCAGCCACCATCAAGCCCTTTGCGGCAATAGAATCAGCAGACAACACATTCCCCTCACCTACGTTAAAGAATTCAAGGTCTACCATTCCCATTGAAGCATAGCCGTCATCAGGTTCGGTATAGACAATCAGTGCATCGGTTTCATCATAATCAAAATTACGTCCGAAAAGATGCTTGCCGTCAGGATTTTTTGCAGCAAATGCACTGCATCCAAAATCAGCTTTATTAAGTTCAATAGGAATTCCGAAGAAATACTGTTCTGAAATCCAGTCTATCATATCATCAAGGTTATTTATATCAGAATTGAGGTAATCATCGCATTTGTAATCATAATGACATGTTATTTTATAGAATCCGTCTGATACTTTAGTAACAGAAGCCATAGTTCTGATTTTACCAATGTTTAAAACAATCACTACAATAATTGCAATCGCAAGCAGAATTACAAGAATAATCGGAACTTTTTTACCAAATAGTGTTGTAAGCAGAACAATCAGAGCAACTGCAATAATAACCGAACCGATTATAATAAAAGTTTTTGTTCCCGATGTTTCTTCGACATCAACATAATACTGTTCAAAGTTTTCACGCACTGCTTCCTCTGAGATGTTTAAATCTTCGCCTTCACTTATTTCATCAATCCATTTGAAATAATCATAGATTTTTTTTACCGCCTTATCTGTCATTGCAGAATCGTTTTTTCTGAGTGTTCCGACAAACTCAAACGGCAATTTGCCTTCACTTTCAATAGCCTCAAAAACTTTGTCTGACAATTTATTAGGGATATCGAAAACCATTATTACTTCTTCTGCATCTTCAGCACTGAAATCATCGCAAATGAATAAAATGTATTTTGTATTATCGCCATCCTGTTCTAATTCCATAAAATCTGCTTTTACCGAACCGCTGAATCTTTTACCTGCATCTTTTTCGGAAATATCAAAAGGATTCAATGAAGGTAGTTTTTCTGAATTTCCTCCATTATTCAGAATACCCAGAATAAGAAATACGCATCCGACAATAAAAATTACTGCTGTAATTATAAGTGATATCAGCTTTCTTTTACTTTTCATTTTATAATTCTCCTTAACAATTGATTGTTATGCATATTATTATAACATATCGTTATCATTTTTACAATAGTATTTTATTGAACTATCCACAATGCAAGTCATTATTCTACTATTAATATCAAATATGTGCTGCTTGATAATTTACCATATTGTTCATCATATTACCGTAACGTGCATTTTCTCCACTTAATCTACAAAAATGCTCTTGAAAACGAATTAATAATCTGTTAATATGTAATTGACAACTATATACAAATATGTATAACTGTTGTTACAGAAATATATATACAATTGAGAGATAAAGGGAGAATGTTATGAAGAAGATTATTTTAGCCGCTGTGACAGCTGTTCTTGCAGCATCAGCCACAGCAGTCTGCACTCCGCAGATATCCACACATGCGGATAATCCTGCGATTCAGACTATTTACTCAACCGACCCTGCGCCAATGGTGTATAATGATACTGTATATCTTTATACAGGTCGTGATAAGGAAAATTCAGATTTTTACCATATGCCTGATTACCACTGCTATTCATCAACTGATATGCAGAACTGGACAGACCACGGTACAATCCTTTCATGGGATAGCTTCTCATGGGGCAAAGAAGATTCAGCATGGGCTTCACAGTGCATTGAGCGCAACGGGAAATTTTATTACTATGTAACTCTTGAAAACAAATCAGGCGGTGGCAGAGCAATCGGTGTTGCTGTTGCAGACAGCCCGACAGGTCCTTTCAAGGACGCACTCGGCAAACCGCTTATCGGTCCGAACTGGGATTATATCGACCCTACTGTTTTCATTGACGATGACGGTCAGGCTTACCTTATGTTTGGTAATCCTACCTGCTATTATGTAAAGCTCAATGAAGATATGCTTTCATATTCGGGAAGCGTTCAGAAATTCGATATGAATCCTTCTGCATTTGGTCCGAGCGATGAAAGAACTTCTTCATACGGTGAGGGACCTTGGTTATATAAGCGAAACAATCTCTATTACCTTATGTATGCTTCATTCTATGGTAGTGACGGCGGCGAAAGCCTCAGCTACTCAACAGCTCCGTCACCTACAGGTCCATGGACATACGGCGGTCAGGTTATGAAAACTCATAACTGTTTCACAAATCACCCGGGAACAATTGATTATAAGGGTAAATCATACCTTTTCTATCATGATGCAAGCTTACCGGGTGGTGGCACATTCGAAAGAAGTGTCTGCGTTGATGAATTTGAATATAACGCAGATGGTTCTATCCCTACAATTTCTCCTACAAAATCAGGACCTGAGCAGATAAAGGCTCTTAATCCATTTGTGAGAAATGAAGCTGAAACAATCTGCTTCAGCAGCGGTATAATGACCGAAACATGCTCAGCAGGTGGTCTTGATGTAGGTAATATCGAAAAAGGCGACTATATCAAGGTTAAAGGTGTTGACTTCGGAAGTGGTGCAAATAAGTTTACAGCAAGCGTTGCATCTGCAACTGAGGGCGGCACAATTGAAATCCATACTGACAGCGTAAGCGGTCCGATAATCGGTACATGCAAGGTAAGCAATACCGGTGGCTGGCAGCAATGGCAGGAAATCACAAGCTCTGTTAATGTTAAGGGCGAGCATGACATTTACTTCGTATTCAACGGCGGCGACGGATATCTGCTCAATATGGACTGGTGGAAGTTTACAAGCAGTTCATCAGATTCAGTATCTGATACAAACAATTCAGCTTCTTCAAATAATTCAAGCGGTGCATATCTCCTCCACGATACATTTGAAAACGGCGAATGTGACTGGACAGGCAGAGGCGATGCAAGAGTTACAGCTGATTCAACTGCATACAAAGGCAGCGGTGCTGTAAAAATCACAAGAAGATCATCTTCATGGAACGGTGCAATAAAGAAATTAGGAAGCGAATTCAAGCCGGGTTCAACATACAGCTTCAGTGCAAATGTAATGTCTGAAAGATGCGTATCAGCTGAAACATTCCACTTCACAATGGAATATACAGGTGCTGACGAAGAAGCTCATTATGTTAAGATTGCTACATTAAGAGGTCTTAAAGGAAAGTGGATTCAGCTTGCAAACAAGAACTTTACAATACCAAGCGATGCACAGAATATCAGCATTTACGTTGAAACAGCAAGCGGTGACAACAGCTTCTATCTTGATGAAGTTGTTATTGCAGAGGCAGGCACTTCAATCAGTGGTGCAACAGGCGGAAGCATTGTTCCTGCCGATGTAAACTGTGACGGTTCAATTGACATATTCGATACTGTATATGCAAGAAACGGTCTTTTAAAAAGCTTTGCAAGCGATTCGCAGAAATATGCTGCTGACGTTGATAACAGCGGTAAGAATGAAATCAACGATATAGTTCTCATTTATAATTGCATTCTCGGTAAAATTACAGAATTCCCTGATAATGCTCCTGCTCCTACTGAGCCTGAAGTATTACCGAGTGATTTCAATTACAACGCTGCACTTTCTTATCATGAAGCACCGAGCGAATATCTAACTCCTTGCTCACAGGCAGGCAGAGTAATCAATGAAACATACAACGGCATCAATGGCACAAACAAGCTTAATGTATATCTTCCATACGGCTATGACGAAAATAAGCAGTATAACATCTTCTATCTCATGCATGGCGGCGGAGAAAATGAAAATACAATTTTCAGCGATGATGTAAAGCTTGACCATATCCTCGACCACATGATTATGAACGGTGAACTTGAACCACTTATTGTTGTAACTCCTACATTCAATAAATGTGGAGCTGATAAGTTCTATGATGAATTCCGCAAGAGTGTTGTACCTTTCGTTGAGGGCAAGTATTCAACATACGCTAAATCAACATCAGAAGCAGACCTCAGAGCTTCAAGAATGCACAGAGCATACGGCGGTTTCTCAATGGGCGGACTTTCAACATGGTGTGTAGCTGATCACGCAATGGATCTTGTTGGTTACTTTATGCCGCTTTCAGGCAATAACTGGGAGGGTATGAGCACACTCACAAAGGCTATTGACAGTCACGGCTTCAAGCAGAATGAATACTTCATTCTTGCCGCAACAGGCGATGAGGATATTGCTTATCCTAATATGCGTCCTGAAATGGAAAATCTTAAATCACAGACAAAGTATTTCACATACACATCTGATTTCTCAAAGGGCAACCTTTACTGGCTTGTTGCTCCTGGCAAGACTCATTGGTGGGGATTTGTAAGACATTATGTATATGATGCACTTCCTTATTTCTTCCATGAGGGACAATAATCAGCATAAAGCCTGCCGATTTAATCGGTGAAATATGAAATAATCCTCCTTGATATATTTCAGGGAGGATTTTTTGTGGGTATATGTAGGGGCGGATTTATTCCGCCCCGTTTTGATTATCCGAATGTTAGCTTAATAATTCAATTGCATTAATATTAATTATCAGATTTTTTCTTTGCAATAAGTCTGTTGATTATTCCGAATAAACAACTATAATCAATTACAAGTGGAATAAGAAAAATCCACAATGGTTTCTGAAAAGGCATTATAAGTAATGCAATTACCATAATTATTGCTCCGAAAAACGGAGCTGATGAGGCAATTTTCTTATACTTTATTACTGCGATTATTGTAACCCAGTTCATTATTCCTATCCATATACCTATACATCCGATGATGATTGATATAATCCAGCGTAGTGTATCCATATATCTCCTTTTGGCTTAATAAATTTTTTATCGCTATTGTTATTTAACTATTTTTTCAACGACACCATTTACAATCCTTGAAATAAACCTTTCCTCAATAAATCCATAAAAAAGCAATAAAACCGGTAATAAAAAGAGCGATACTCCTATATCTTCAAATAAGAGATACAGAATTACTGAGGTTATAATTGTTAGTATAATTATCATTAACAAATTGCATATCTGGCAGACGATTGCTTGTCTTTGAAACGTATTTTTCTTTTTTTCATTCATATAACACCTTAAAATACCTGAGCGTTTCATATTCATCTTAATCCTATAAATCTAACTTTAAAACAATCAGATTTACAGAGTATTTTCTGAATTCTTTTTACCAAAATATATGTAAGCAACAAAGCACATAATGATCTGCAGTACTGTCGAACATGGGATTGCAAGTCCGATCTGGAAAAGTGAGCCGTCGTTTCCGAAATGCTGCATCAAAAAGGCTACGGGAATTCTTACAAGAAATGCCCCGCATATTCCCTGCATCATAACAAACTTAGTTTTCTCTATTCCGTTAAAATATCCGATAAACAGAAAAGGAAACAGGTTTGCAGGCAATCAATGGCATAGGCTTTCAGATAATCCCACGCATCAGATACAGTATCGGCATTGTTTGAGAATATACCTGCAAGCAAATCACCACGAAAAAATGTCAGCACAAACATCGCAATTCCAAAAATGAACGATACAGCGATACCGCTTTTGAGTGCCTTTTTTGCACGGTCAATAAATCCTGCACCATAGTTCTGAGCAACAAATGCCGACATTGACTGCATAAATGAAATCGGTACAAGCATAATAAAATTGCAAACCTTATTTGCAACACCTACTCCTGCTGAAGCAGTAACACCGATACGATTTACTATCGCAATCATTACGAGGAATGATATTCCCACAAGGAACTCCTGCAAAGCAATAGGAACACCAATGCGTATGATATTTGAAGCATACTGTCTTTTCAATTTCATATTTGATTTGCGCATATTAAACGGCAGTTTTGTTCTCTTGATTATAAAGAACGAAATAATTACGCTTATCAGCTGTGCAATTACCGTTGCAATAGCAGCTCCCGATGCACCAAGATTAAAGACGGCAACAAACAGCAAATCACCGATAATATTAACTATACACGCTATGCCAACCGCTTTCAAAGGTGTTTTTGAATCCCCAAGCCCTCTGAAAATACTGCCAAGCAGATTATAGGCAGTTATTACAGGAAATCCGACACCGCAAATCCTGATGTAGCTAACTGTCAGATCAAACGCTTCCTTCGGTGCCTGCATAGTCTTTGTAAGCAGTGATGCCCCGATTATACTTATCACCATGAATACAACTCCGGTTATCGCAAAAATGATAAGTCCTGTTCCGATAGTCTGTGCTGCATCATCAGCACGCTTTTGTCCGATACGCTGGGCAACAGTTACTGTAATACCCATAGAAAAACTGACAATAAGATTAGTCAGTGTTGTAATAATCTGCGAGCCCGTTGAAACAGCGGAAACATCTGCCGTTGAACCAAACTGACCTACTACAAGTAAATCGACTGCACCATACATTGCCTGTAAAAACATAGCAAATAAAACAGGCAGCATAAATTTCAACAATTTAGGCAATATAGCGCCTTCCGTAAAACTATTATTGTTATCCATTATAACCTCCATAAAAAAGCGGATAAAACAGCAGACATTAAGCCTGCTGTTTTATCCGGCATAAGCACTCCGAATCATCTATTATATTGTATCATAAGCGGTAAATAATGTCAAGTTTCCCCTCTTCAGAATATGTACTGTCAGAGAAAGGATTTCATCAGATTGCATTATGTAACCTTTAATCTTTTGGTATGAACTAACAATAAACAGCAATAAAACAGAGTTTTTTAATGTTGTCAGTATCATTTTACGTTTAGAATCAATAATTTATGTACATAGAAGATTTCTCTACCAGTTCCATAAATTCATGTTTGTATTTATCCATATACACGCACTCAAGAGTGTTAAGAGTTGTTAAAACATCGTGATATGTTATATCTCCTGAATACTCACTTTCACGAAGAAGCATACCAAATTCAGCAACACAAGATGCAAACTGCATATTTTCACTCGGAGAATCAGTTATTTTATCTTTGCCGACAGGAAATTTGAGTATATTGCTTTCGTCAGAATCAGGCTCTTTGTAGCTAACGCTTACAGTAAGCCATTCATCAGTAAACTCTGTTTCTGTTATTTGTTCTGTTTCTTCAGGCTGATACTTGAGAGGTATTCCACTTCCAACAGGAGTTAATTCATAAAGAGCTGTTACAGTATGACCAGCACCTATTTCACCTGCATCTTTCTTATCATCGTAAAAATCCTGATCATTCATAAGTCTGTTTTCATATCCTACAAGTCGGTATTCAGATACATACGCAGGGTTGAATTCAACCTGGAATTTTACATCCTTTGCTATTGTGAACAATGTTCCGCCAACTTCTTCTACAAGTGTTTTTCTTGCTTCTGAAATGCTGTCTATGTAAGCATAATTTCCATTACCTTTGTCTGCAAGAATTTCCATTTTGTTATCCTTTATATTTCCCGTACCAAATCCAAGAACAGAAAGATATACGCCTGTTTCTCTTTTTTCAGTGATAAGCTTTTCAAGACCTTCAACTGAAGATACGCCTACGTTAAGGTCGCCATCAGTTGCAAGAATAACTCTGTTGTTGCCGCCTTCAATGAAATATTTTTCTGCAAGCTCATAAGCGGTGACAATACCTGCCGCACCATTTGTCGAGCCGCCTGCTTCAAGTGATTTAAGCACTGATGATATTTCGCCGTATTCGTTTCCTGGTGTTCCTCTAAGCAGAACAGCTTCATTTCCTGCGTAGGTTACGATAGAAACTCTATCATTTTCTGTAAAGTTTTCGGTAAGCATACAGAATGATTCAGCTAAAAGCGGTAATTTATCCTCTGAATACATTGAACCTGAAACATCAATTAAAAATACTACATTTGATGAAATACGCTCAGTTTCAATTTCCTGCCCTTTTACTCCGATTGATAAAAGCTTGTTGCTTCTATTCCAAGGACATTCAGATATTTCGGTAGTTACAGAGAACGGCTTATCTGTTGGCGGTTCATAATTATAATCAAAGTAATTTATCATTTCTTCAATTCTGACTGCGTTCTTATCAGTAATATAACCATAATCATTTATCATTCTTCTGATATTTGAATAAGATGCAGTATCTACATCTGCTGAAAATGTTGAAAGCGGATTTGTTATAACTGATTCAAAAGCATTTTCAATTATTTGTGAATATTCTTCGTTGTTATCATACATAGAATCCCAGTCAGAAGAAGTCCCCTTATCAGGTGCAGATTCAGAAACACAACTTTCCTCAGCGTAGTAGTAGGAATTTGCAGTTGAGTTTGAATAAGAGATATTTCCATCCTCCGCTGTACAAGAAGTAAATGATGTAGCAATAACTGCTGATGTGAGTAAGCATTTTAAAGTATTTTTATTCATAAAAAACATCCTTTCGCATATAGCTATTTTTTGGTTTTTAAATGTAGCATCGTACAAACTCTGTCTGACGTTGCTTTATCTATGGTTAAATTATAATATCCGCAATAAGAAAAATCAATAGAATATGTAAATTGTATACAATTTGACGTTGGATTGTATTGCATAGTTAATTTTTATGTAATTTTTGGGATTTGATTTATTTGTAATGTAATTTTTATGTAATATTTTTTAATATTTTTAAACCAAAACAAGCAACTATACACATCAACGAATAAAAGGAATATAACAAAAGCCATTCCAAGCGGAATGGCTTGAAATGGCTTTTCTGAATTAATCATAGTTTTTTTATTTGTATTAATTGTATTTTCATCACTCCTGACAGAAAAATTCAATTTCCTCGCCAAGCGGTCCATAGCAGAATGCAATTGTTGCAGAATATGCAGAATCTCCGCCAATCTGAACTTTTTTAGGTGCAATAAACACCTCATAACCTGCTGATTCTACTGCATTTACACAAGCCTGAACATCGTCCACAGCAAATGCAAAATGACGTATTATCCCCTTTTCAAGCGATTCCGTACCATCTCGGAAAATCTCCACGATACCTGCCCCTGTGTCCATCAGAATGCAGGCATCACACTCCTTGACAACGGATAGTTTCAGAACATCAACATAAAACCTGCGCACTTTCTGATATTCTTCTTCATTCTGACATTTCATTGAAATATGATGTATTCCCTTTATCATTATAATTTCTCCTTTGTACAACTATTTTTCTAATAATTTCCAACCAAAATCCCCATGATAAATCATCTGCTTAGTCATACCACCATCAATGCAGATATTCTCACCTGTAATAAAGCCCGCCTTATCTGAACATAGAAAAAACACCATATTGGCAATATCAAGAGGATTTCCAACTCTGCCCGCAGGCTGCTGAACAGCATCTGCACCATCATAAACAGTATAAGCAGTATCAATCCACCCAGGCGAAATGGAGTTCACTCGCACCTTTCCCGACAGACTCACTGCCAGTGAATGAGTAAGTGCCGCTATGCCGCCTTTTGCAGCAGTATAACTCTCAGTCTGCGGCTGACTCATACGGTCACGGGATGATGATATATTGATTATTGAACCGCCTGCATTGAAACGCTTCGCAAAAAGCTTTGAAAGATAAAAAGCCGCAGTTACACCAACTGATAACGCATACTGAAACTCCTCATAGGTACAGTCATCAATCCCTTTCATCATCGGTGGTGCATTATTAATAAGGTAGTCGATTTTTTCATGACGTGAAAGCACTGACTTCACGAATTGTTCAAGAGTTTCCTTATTGCCAATATCTCCCACAAAATGCTCGCCCTCAACATTATCGATTACATATACAAAAGCTCCGTTTTTTCTGAATTCCTCAGTTATGCATTTTCCTATGCCGTTAGCACCGCCTGTAACGACAACAACTTTGTTTTCAAATTCACTCATAGTTTATTCTCCAAGTATTATGATAGTTTTATCGTCCTCAATACCACGACAGAATTTATCAAGCACCTGCTGAAAAAGTTTTTGCTCAGGTGCAGCATGCTTGAATAATGTCATACAGGAGCGAACCTTATACGCATCGGGATATCCGAATACTGTCATCGGGTCATCATTATCAATATCAAGAAGCACACTTGTGATTTCTGTCAATCTCTGACCAAGAATCGGGTGTTCGTAATAATCGGTTGCTTCTTCAATATCTTTGATAGAGAAATATGCAGTAGTACCGCTTAGTCCAAGTCCCTGAATCTGCGGAAAAACATACCATATCCAATGAGAAATCTTCTCTCCCCGCTTCATTTCCGCTAAAGCAGTCTGATATGTTTCTCCGAAGCTGTAACCATGCTCCTGAGCATCAATAAACTTCTGCAATTCAGTCATTCGAAGTTCAATACCAAGAACACCATACTGCTCCTGTTTTTCACGAGGATAAAATTCATCCATATGGTCAGGATTTGGCGTATCTGAAGAAGAATAGCCAAGTTTTTCTTTTGGAAGTGAAGCATAAAGCTCCTGAAACGAATTAAAATGATGGAGCGCTGTTACTCTTGTCTGAATCTTTTCAGTCGGATTATCAAGCAAACTGAATTCTATAAAATCACCGACCTGTACCTGCTGCCTCTTTTCATCATTCAGACGAAGCTCTATTGTTTTACTGCCATTCTTGATTTTTATAAACGGCGATTCTTTTAATTTCATATGATGCAGCATAAATTATCACTCCTCGCATTTTTATCTGTGTTTTTTGTTGTTAAAGTAATTATAGCATATTTTACTAAACACTTCAATACAGAAATCCAAATACAAAAAGCACATCCGAAATTTCCCTCGGATGTGATGTAAAAAATATAAATTTACAAAATCGCCCATTTTACCTCTTTGAGATACGCACAGTTTCGTTGAAAACCTTCAGCATACTGCATTATGTAACCTTTAATCTTTTAGCAAGAACTAACAATAAATAGCAGTAAGAAACGGGGCTTTCCAATGTTGTCTGTGACGGGTCACCCTCACGAATACGCATTGTACGTCTGATTTCCTTTGGAATAACAACTCTTCCGAGGTCGTCTATTCTTCTAACGATACCAGTAGCTTTCATTTATATTCTCCTCCTTTTTTAATTTTACTGCCATATAAGCATAATCTATTATTTGTTAATTTTGAGGAAATATTCAAAAACGATAATTTCCGATATTGGATTTTTCAGGATTTTGCTTTCTTTTAAGCTTGTCTTTTTTTAGCATATATGGTATAATAATAGGGCATTTTCTGTAAAAAAATAAATAAGGAGTAAAAAATGAACACAACAGACATTCTTATCATCGGAACGATTATCGTCTACCTTATATTAATGGTTGTGATAGGTTTAATCGTTTCAAAGAAAAACAACAACGTCGGAGATTTCTATCTCGGCGGACGTAAACTTGGTCCTCTTGTAACTGCTATGAGTGCCGAAGCCTCTGATATGAGCAGCTGGCTTCTTATGGGACTTCCGGGAGTTGCATACCTCACAGGCGGTGCTGAGGCAGGCTGGACAGCTATTGGTCTTGCAATCGGTACATACATCAACTGGCTTATTGTTGCAAAACGACTCAGAGTTTACAGCCAGCAATGCAATGCAATCACCATTCCTGATTTCTTTTCAAAGCGTTATAATGATAAAAGCAAGATACTTATGGGAGTTTCAGCTCTGATAATCCTTATCTTCTTTATCCCTTATACTGCCTCAGGATTTTCTGCATGCGGAAAGCTTTTCAGCTCACTTTTCGGCTGGGATTATCATCTTGCAATGATAATTAGTGCAATTATCATTATTTCATACACATGCACAGGCGGATTTCTTGCCGCAAGTACTACTGACCTTATTCAGAGTATTGTTATGACACTTGCTCTTATAAGCATTGTTATCTTCGGTGTCAATGCAGCAGGCGGCTTTGATAACGTAATCGATAATGCTGAGTCAATGGCAGGGTATTTCTCGCTAAGTCATATACATAACACAGTTACAGGCGAAGCTGACAAATATTCCTTACTTACCATTACTTCACTTCTTGCATGGGGATTGGGTTATTTCGGTATGCCTCATATTCTTCTGCGTTTCATGGCTATTGAAGATAAAAACAAGATAAAGACATCAAGAAGAATAGCTTCAGTATGGGTTGTTATATCAATGGCTATCGCAATACTTATCGGTTTTATCGGAAATGTTCTTTCAAAAAGCGGAAAGCTTGAAACTCTCAGCAACAGCGATTCCGAAAAAATCGTAATCAAGTTAGCACAATATATGGGCGAGCACAATTATGGTCTTGCTATTATTGCAGGTCTTGTTTTTGCAGGAATACTTGCATGTACAATGTCAACTTCTGACTCACAGCTTCTTGCCGCTTCATCTTCAATGTCAGAAAATATCCTGAAAGGTGTATTCAATATAAAGCTCAGCGATAAGGCTTCAATGATAGTCGCAAGAGTTATACTTCTTGCGATTGCTGTTTTTGGTATCATACTTGCATGGGACAAGGATAGCTCTGTATTCAGAGTTGTTTCATTTGCATGG
>JAFWWU010000105.1 GCA_017523285.1 Ruminococcus sp. | reverse complement strand
CAGGTAAAGATTGAAAACAGCGTCGTATCTCCGAAATATCTTATTGCTAACAATATTATACGTTTTGTCCGTTCAATCAATAATGCTGACGGAGAGAATTCAATTGAAACGCTTTATAAAATTGTCGATAGCAGGGTAGAAGCAATTGAATTCAAGCTTAAGGAGAATTTCAAGGCATTTGGTATTCCTCTTAAGGATTTAAAAATAAAGCCGAATATACTTATAGCATGTATAAAGCGTGACACTGAAGTTATTCGCCTTAACGGTACAACAACAATAGAACAGGGCGACAGAGTTATTATTGTAACAACAAATGACGGACTTACAAATATTAATGATATTTTAGCGTAACGAAAGGAGAAACAGCAGATTAAGCTGTATGCTTTAAAATGAATTACAGAATGTTGCTTTATGTCATTGGAAAACTTCTTCGTACAGAAGGGCTTTTAATGATTTTGCCAATGATAGTTGCCATTATTTATCGTGAAAATACATGGATGTCATTTGCCGTAGTTATTATTTGTCTTTTATTGATATCACTGCTTCTTGTAAGAAATATAAAAGAAAACAGTTTTATGCGGCAGAAGGACGGATTTGTCTGTGTTGGTATAGCTTGGATTCTGCTTGCGCTATTCGGGGCGCTTCCGTTTTATATCAGCGGACAGATTCCTTCATATACCGACGCATTCTTTGAAACGGTATCAGGTTTTACGACAACGGGGTCAAGCATCCTGAACGATATAGAAGCACTGGATAAGGGAATGTTATTCTGGAGAAGCTTTACAAACTGGATAGGCGGTATGGGTGTGCTTGTATTTCTGCTTGCAATTCTTCCGCAGTCTGATATAAAATCATCGCGAATGATGCATGCCATGCGAGCTGAATCACCGGGGCCGACAGTAGGTAAGCTTGTTCCGAAGCTGAAACATACAGCACGAATTATGTATGGAATGTATATTGCACTTACCACACTTGAAATAATTCTTCTGCTGATTGGAAAAATGCCGTTATTTGACGCAGTAGTGACAACCTTTGCCAATGCGGGAACAGGTGGATTTTCCGTAATGAATGCAAGCATTGCGGCTTATGACAGCGTTTATATTGAAATTGTAATTTCAATTTTTATGATTATATTCGGAATTAATTTCGGTATTCTTTATATGATGATTACAGGAAACATTATAGCTGCACTTAAAAGTGAAGAACTCAGATGGTATCTGGGAATCATTTTTGCTTCGATAGCAGTTATAACTATTAATATATTAAATGTTTATGATAATATAGGTACCGCAATCCGAAATGCCTTATTTGCTGTTGCAACACTTGCTTCATCAACTGGCTTTGTAACAGCTGATTTTAATGAGTGGCCTCCTCTTTCACAGATTATTCTTGTATTTATTATGTTTATAGGAAGCTGTGCAGGCTCAACAGGTGGTGGTCTGAAAATCTCAAGACTTATTATACTTGTTAAAAGCGGTCTGAGAGAAATTAAATATACATTCCAGCCAAATGCAGTATATTCAATCAGATTTGAAGGAAAGCCACTTGAAAATGATACAATAAGAAATATAACAGCTTATTTCATAATCTATATTATGATGTTTTCAGGGATTCTTCTTGCATTTACAGCAGCAGAAGAATGTGATATAGTTACAGCATTTACAGCAGTAACAACAACTTATAATAATATGGGACCGGGACTTAATGAGGTCGGACCTGTCGAGAATTTTTCACATCTGACTGATTTATCAAAATTAATTCTTTGTTTTTCAATGATAGCAGGACGTCTTGAATTATTCCCGATTCTGATGCTGTTTTCAGCTTCATCACGAAAAAAATTCTAAGATATAAAAAAGGTATGCAGTTTGATTTCTGCATACCTTATATTTTTATTTATTCTTATTGTAAATGAGCATAAGACCTTTCAGCAGCAGTTCGTTATCAAGTATGATTTCACGTCTGCAATGCGGAATAACAAGCTCTGCCAGACCACCTGTAGCAACAGCGGTAACTTTTTCGCCCAGTTCATCTTCAATACGGTCGATAATTCCATCGATATTACCTGCCGTACCATAAATGATACCGCTTTTCATACAGTCAATAGTGTTAGAGCCTATTACTTTTTTCGGAGCGTCAAGGCTTATCTTAGGAAGCTGTGATGTTCTGCCTGTAAGAGAATCAAGTGAAATTTTCATACCCGGCATGATAATTCCACCGATGCAGTTACGTTTGCTGTCGATAACAGTTACAGTTGTAGCAGTACCCATATCAATAATAGCAAGAGGCAGGGGATAATATGCAAGTCCTGCAACAGCGTCTACAACAAGGTCGCTACCAAGCTGAGCAGGATTATCAATCACAATGCTAAGGCCTGTTTTAATTCCGGGGCCGACAATAAGAGATTTTTTACCTATTGTCTTGAATATAGCATCATTAACAGTATTTGTAACAGAAGGAACTACGGAAGAAATAACCGAGCCCTCAATCTGAGATGTTTTTACATTGTTAAGTTCAAATACATTTTTGATTGAAACGGCATATTCAAGAACAGTTGCAGTCTGATTTGTTGAAAGACGTTCTATAAAAAGAATTTCATCATTTTCACAACAACCGATTACAATATTAGTATTTCCGATGTCAACTGCAAGAATCATAAATAATCCTCCGAAAATTAAGCCTTAGAAGGCTTTTTAATAACATTTAAAATTTTCATAATAGCAGAGCTAAGGAAAATATTAACACACATTTCAATTACAAAATTAATACCTACAAAGCCAACTATAAGATATACACCGACATTTTCGTATCCTGCGCCTGCACCCCACTCACGAAGAGTATCAAGGAAGAAAATCACAGAGCCAAGCAGGAATATACCTGTATTTACAACAGGACATACAATTGCGGCTGATAAAACAGCAAGAAGCTTGTTTTTCTTTTCAAATGCCTTGTAGATAAGACCAGCACATGTACCGGCGAGTACGCCTTTTAATATGCATGTGACAATTGTTCCGGGAACATTAATTGCAAGGAAAGCTCCTGCGTCTGTCATAAGAACAACAACACCAAAGACAAGACCGAGCCACGCACCGCAACGCCAACCGTACAGAGCCGCACCGACTACTATCGGGACGAGAACGAGCGAAATGCTGAATGTTCCGAATTTGATTCCTAACGCCAATGACTGAAGTACAATGACGATAGCTGTCAGAATACCTGTTCCGACAATTTTTCTTGTTTTTTCGTTCATAATATAAACCTCCAAAAGTTATTATTCTCGTAAACGAGATACAATACCGGGCGAACATATTATAACACATTTTTTATATCATTTCAAGTGCTTTCAGGAATTTTCTCTTAGTTTTAATGCTTCGGCAGGGGTGAATGTGTATTCCTTGCCGCAGAAGTGACAGCATACCTTGATTTCGTTTTCTTCCTCAGCAAGTGACTTAAGCTCATCGTTTCCGATGCTTGCAAGCACTCGCTCTGTACGTTCACGACTGCAATCGCATTTATAGAAAACCTCAGCTTCATCGAGAATATTCGGCTCCATACCGTCAAGAAGCTTCAATGCAATATCCTCCGCTGAAAGTCCTGAAGCCATCATAGTTGTCATAGGCGGAAGTGTCTGCATATTCTTTTCAATTATATCAATGCATTTTTCATCTGCAAACGGAAGAAGCTGAATTAAATAACCGCCTGCAACATTTACGGTAAGGTCAGGATTAACAAGAACACCAAGTCCGCAAACTGTCGGAATCTGCTCACTTGTAGCATAGTAGCTTGCCATATCCTCTGCTATTTCACCCGAAACAAGCGGAATAACACCTACATAAGGCTCTTTGAGTCCGAGGTCTTTTACAACTGAGAGAGTGCCGTTTTTGCCTACTGCTCCGCCTACGTCAAGCTTGCCCTGTGGATTAAGCGGAATTTCAACAACAGGATTATTTACACAGCTTTTTACATTTCCCTTGCTGTCTGCAACAACTACAAGCTGACCGAGAGGTCCGTCTGAATCAATACGAAGTGTAACGCTGTCTTTTTCATTTTTAAGTGTATAACCCATAAGTGAGCCTGCAATTGAAAGTCTGCCGAGTGCTGCAGTAGCAACAGCAGATGTCTTGTGTATTTTTTCAATTTCAGCAACAATATCTGTTGCGTCAATCGCCATTGAAATAACAGATGCGTCAGCAGAAATTGCTCTTTTTAGTATACCCATAATTTTTCTCCTTATCTGATTTTTCTTGCAACAATAACAATTCTCTGTGAATTATCATTCGGCGGATTGAAGCTGTCATCATCATAATGAGCAAGAATTTCAAATCCTGTCTCAATAAGTGCATTATCTATATCGGATGTTTCATAAGCCTTTTCTATGAAGTTTTCGGTGCTTCTGTAATACTTATCCCCATCACGTTCAAAGAATTCAAGATTTATGTTTATATCGTAATTCGATTTATTGAGCTTGTTTTCCCATACAAGAAAAACATCATCTGTTTCATAGGTGAATGTGTTATCAGCAAGAATATTTAGATGCTTGTGAATAGTATTAATGTCAAAAATAAACAGACCGTCAGGCTCAGCAAAAAGTGAAACCTTGCTGAATGTCTTTTTTACATCGTCAAACGAAGGGAGGTGATTGATGCTGTCGAGAGCACATATAGTAATATCAATTGTGCCAAACATATCAATTTCACGCATATCCTGACAAAGATACTGAATAGGGAGTCCGCTGTCGAACTTCTTTTCAATTGCAATACCAAGCATTTCTTCGGAATTGTCTACACCGATTACATCATAACCAAGCTTTGCCATTTCCTCTGAAATACTGCCTGTACCGCAAGCCAAATCAAGCAGAAGCATATTTTCTGTCTGCTTGAATTTTTGTATAATTAAGTGAAAGTAATCTGCACGCTTTTTATAATCGATATTAGCGGTAAGTTCATCATAATATCGTGCAAATACGCTGTATCCTGACATCATATCACTCTTTTCATTCATAAAGACAGCCTGTCGTCAGACAGGCTGAATTATGTATTATCGTTTTAAGCAATTAGTTTTTCATGCCGCAGCATTTTTTATACTTCTTGCCGCTTCCGCATGGACAAGGCTCGTTATCGCCAACCTTATTGCTTCTTCTTTCTTCTGAGAAGCTTCCGTCGCCTGCACCAGCGTTAGGAGCGTCAGGCTTCTGTACCTGTTCTCTCTGAGGAACAGCATTCTTCTGAAGCTTAACAGTAAGAAGCATTCTGACTGTATCTTCACGGATTGTATCAACCATAGCGTCAAACATTTCAAAGCCTTCGTATCTGTATTCAACAACAGGGTTCTTCTGACCGAATGCACGGAGACCGATACCCTTCTTAAGCTCGTCCATATCATCGATATGAGCCATCCACTTAGTATCAACAACCTTAAGGAGAATAACTCTTTCAAGTTCACGGATAATTTCTTCGCCGTATTCTTCTTCCTTAGCGGCATAGATTTCCTTAGCCTTTTCGTTAAGAGCAGAAATAATATCTTCTCTTGTGATTTCTTCGATTTCTTCTTCTGTGAATGTAAGATCCTCAGGTCCGAGAAGCCAGCCGAGGAAGTAATCCTTAAGACCGACAACATTCCAGTTTGCCTTATCATCTTCATCAGCGAGATAGAGATTTACTGTTGATTCAACGAGGTCATCAATCATCTTGAGAATGCTTTCGTGGAGATCCTCACCATCAAGAACCTGTGAACGCTGCTTGTAAATGATTTCACGCTGAGTATTCATAACGTCATCATAGTTAAGAACGTTCTTTCTGATGCTGAAGTTTCTGCCCTCGACCTTTTTCTGAGAAGACTCAATGATCTTAGTAAGCATCTTGCTTTCGATAGGCATAGTTTCCTCAACATTAAGAGTCTTCATCATATTTTCGAGTCTTTCGCCAGCGAAGATACGCATAAGGTCGTCCTCAACAGAAAGGAAGAAACAGCTTTCGCCCTCATCGCCCTGACGACCCGAACGGCCTCTGAGCTGGTTATCGATACGTCTTGACTCGTGACGCTCAGTACCGAGGAT
>JAFWWU010000104.1 GCA_017523285.1 Ruminococcus sp. | reverse complement strand
CAACAGGGATAATAAGACCGATATCGTTCTTTGTTCTTTCGTTAAATTCCTTTGTGAATGCCATAATGTTTACACCGTGCTGACCGAGTGCTGGACCAACAGGTGGTGCAGGAGTAGCCTTTCCTGCTGCGATCTGAAGCTTAATGTAGCCAACTACTTTCTGTGCCATTATATTCGCACCTCCATAAATGTGGTAAATGGCGAGATAATGATTATTTTATCTCTCCCACTGAAGCAAAACTGCTTCTTTTTTGACCTAAACTAATCCTCTACACTTACTACCTGACTAAGAGGGAGTGTTGTAGGGGTTTCACGACCAAACATTGATACAAGAACATCAACTGTTTTGTCGTCGATATTGATTTTCTGTACGACACCAACGAAACCATCCATAGCAGTGCCTGAAATCTGAACTCTGTCGCCCTCCTTGAAGTTTACTTCAACAGAAGAAACATCAATTCCAAAGAGTGATTCAACCTCTTTATCTGAAAGAGGAGTTGGTTCTGACGCAGGGCCTACAAATCCTGTACAGCCTCTGGTATTTCTTACAACATACCATGATTCATCGGTACATACCATTTTCAGCAAAACATAACCCGGATAAGTTTTTCTCTCAACCTCTTTAGTTTTGCCGTCGGTGATTTCCGTCACCCTTTCGGTAGGAACTCTAACTTCCTGGATAAGATCGTGAAGCTTGCGGTTTTCAACAACCTTTTCTATATTCTGAGCAACCTTGTTTTCATAGCCTGAATAGGTGTGAACAACATACCACTTTGCTGCTTCTGACATTTCAAATCCTCCTTAGATTCCTGTTTTAGTGATTATAGAGAAATTTTACAAGTTCGTAAAATCCCAAGTCGAGAGCACCTACGAAGATACTTGTTATAACAACTGTAACAAGTACAACGGCTGTATTATTAACAACTGCTTTACGGCTTGGCCATGTCACTTTTTTAATTTCGCTCTTTAAGTCCTTAAACCATTTTACAATACGGTTAGGCTTTTTCTGAGACTTATCCGAGGTCTTCTTTTCTTTATCCTTAGCCATTTCCGACCTCCGCTTACTTAGTTTCTCTGTGAAGAGTATGCTTTCTGCAGAACTTGCAGTGTTTGTTCATTTCAAGTCTGTCAGGGTCATTCTTCTTGTTCTTCTTAGAAACATAGTTGCGCTGCTTGCATTCTGTACAAGCTAAAGTAACCTTTACTCTCATATCGGCACCTCCTGAAAAAATACTTCTTTCGCTTAACGAAAGGTAGGTTGTTTGCCTCCCTCTGAAAAAGGGACAAAAAAATAAGCCCCTATGCGAGGTATTATCATTATATCATACCTATATCTTAAAGTCAAGCATTTTTTCGCCATACTCGTATGATTTCGGTATTTTTGTAGTTTTTGTGCATAACAAGCCTTAAAAACACTAAGGCTGCATAGATTTTCACTATGCAGCCTTATATTATTTATAATTTCTTATAAATTCAGGTTAAGTTATCGATCAAACTGGGAGCTTATCGATTAACTTAAGAGCCTTCTGGAGAATAGCAAGGCTATCCTGTGCGTTAAGACCATTGCCGTTGCCCTGTATGTCAGCGTTTGCCTTACCTTCAGCTGAGATTGAGTATGCTGCGCTGTTGATGAGGTAGCACTTAACGAGAACTGCGTCTGCGAGGTCTACTGCACCGTCACAGTTAGCGTCACCAGGAAGTGTAGCTTCTGCGCTGCCACCTGTTGTTGTCTGGCTTCCGCCTGTTGTTGGATCAATTTCACCGTCTGCTTCTGCAGCTTCATCCTGGAGGAATGAAACGATCCAAGCAAGTGGTGAGTTCCAGTTAATTGTAACTTCGTTTGTTGACCAAGCTTCGATTGAGTCAACATAGCATCTCTGTGATGGGTTTGTTGCTACGCCAGGAACGAATCCGAGTGCACGAACGTATGGATCCTGGAGACCTGCGTTAGGACCACCTGAGAGAACACCATCTGGAGCCATTGGGAGAGTCTTATCGAGCTCGTATGACCAGTATCTGTGGTGTGGGAACTGGAGCTTGTACTGTCCGTAGCCTGAAACGTATGAGAATGAAAGTGGGTTACAACCGAGGAGGTAGTCCATAGCTGTAATTACACCGTTCATGTAGTTGATATCGCCACCTGTAATGTCATAAGCGTAAGCCATAACGATACAGTTGTTGATTACCATTGAGTTTGAACCCCATTCATAACCATTGATGATGATGTCTGGGTTGAGGTTGTTAGGATCGTTGTAGCCCTTGCCGTCATATGTGTAAGGGATACCGTAACCCTGTTTGTTTTCCATTTTGATGTATTCATCAGCAGCAGCAAGGATAGATTCCTTTACCTTTGAATTTTCTGTTTCTGAGAGAAGATCCTGGTGGAGAGCAAGTGTAAGTGTACCAGCTGATGCTGTATTACCCCAGTTAAATGAAGTAAATGAACCATCCTTGTTTTCACCGCCGACCATTCTTGTAGCACAGTTATATGCATAGTCAGAATACTTAGAATCCTCAATCTTTGACTTATATGTTGCAGCGTCAGCGTCGCCCATTTCTGAAGCAGAAACGAAGATTTCACAAGCTGCCCAGTAAGCATCATCAAGAACGTTATCGTCACCGTAAGGACCGCCGCCCTTTGCCTGCCACATTGGAGCATAGAGTGACTTTTCGTTTATTTCTTCCTTAGCACATGTTGTGTTAAGTGTTGGGTGATTAGTTTCTGTCTTATCATAAGCATACCAGTGTTCTTCATATGCTTCGAAAGCTTCCTTAGCTGTTTTGAGGTATTCCTCAGCCTTAGTCTTGTCATATGGAGCCCAGAGTCTTGCAGCCTGAGCAGCACATGCAGCGTAGTTAAGTGTAGCTGCGAACGTTGGTGGCTTAACTATACGAGTTGTTTCCCATTCTTCCTCGTAGTCATCTGGTCTTGTAGCAAGACCTGTCCACTTATGGTCGTGGAGCTTGTGGTAGTAAAGACCAGCATACTTGCCCCATGTTGGTTCACTTGAATCAACCTTCATTTCCTTGATAAAGTCAAGCTCGTAAGCTGCTTCGTTAAGGATATCAGGAACACCGTCGCCAGCTTCAGGAACCTTCATTGTGTCAGCACCGTCAGCAAACTTAGCAACGCCTTCTTCTGTCTGGATAGCTCTTTCGTACATGTTCTGGAGTGTCCAGATTGAGATACCGCCGTTAACTACGTATTTACCATGGTCACCAGCGTCATACCAACCACCATTAGCTGTGATTGTTGATGAACCATATGTGCCTGTAGCTTCTTCCTTGCTTGCATAGTCATTCTGCCACTGTTTCTGAACTGTAGCCTTATCTGACTTATGACCACCCTTATGAGCAAGTGTGCTTGTATCGCCTGATGTGATATATGATGCTTCAATATCAATACCTGAACGGTTCTGATAGAAGTAGTTCAGAGCATTTGTAAGCATATTGTGTGACTTATCTGTATAGATGTGATCGTTGATATCAAATTCCATTGATCTCCAGCTCTCACCCTTAATGCGGAGATAGTATCTACCCTGTTCCTTAAAGTCTGAGAAGTCGAGCTTGCAAACGTTATCATCTGAATCCTTGTCGTAGAACTTCTTACCTGATGTACCTTCGTAAACAACCTTGCCTGAGCTTGCGTCTACGAGTTCGAAGTCATATGTATCCTTGCTGAGTGTAATCTTATCAGCACCATAGAGAATATCACCATCATTATCGCCGAATGTAGCAACCTTTGCAAGGTTTGGATAGTAACCGATCTGGTTTACTGAAATGTAGTTAACGAGCTCATCGCCTTCCTTCATTTCCTTAACAGCTATTGCACTGTTGTTACGGTTTGTAGCACCGTATGTCTTGCCTTCTACACCACATTCTTTACATGTCTGACATTCGATAGACATTTCTTCGAACCAGATTTCATCGCCTGCCTTAGCATTACCTTCATACTGAGTACCATCAGCATAGTGGAATGCCCATTCAGTACCTTCAAGATCCCTTGTAGGTATGAATGTACCTTCAACAGTCTGTGAAGAGCTTGACAATGTCATTGCCTTACCCCAGTTGCCACCCATGTGAAAAGCCATCTGCATCTTATCGACGTTAAGAGCGAAGTATTCTTCATCGCCCGCGATGTTACTGATCTTTGAGCAAAGTTCCATACCTGGAGTACCCTTTACTGTAAAGCTTACCTTATACTCGTGACCAGCCTTAAAGTCAAGGTTTCTGTGTCTGAACTGAAGATCCCACTTTTCGTGGTCGCCACCTACTGGATTTACAACTGTAATGTGGAATGCGCCGTCTTCGATTGCGAAGTCCTGCTTAGCCGGGCTTGTTTCGCAAGTGTGCCATGGAAGTGCCTTGTAATCGAAGCTTGTTTCGCCGAGAACCTGAGCCTGAGCTGAAGCATTCATTGGCACAACGTTAGCAACTGTTGGTGCAACCATTGTAGCAGCCATAAGGCTTCCAACGATTGCTCTTGAAATTTTCTTGTGCATTGTTATACCCTCCCAAAAAATTTTAAAAAATTAATATATAACGCAATGTCAGTGCAAACATTGCGGTTATAGCAGATTAACTGCGAACACCGAATGGAAAAAATTACACATAAGTAAGCACTCTTTCCCACCCTTTAAATCTATTATATTATATTTGAAATTGATTGTAAAGCGATTTTGAAATTTTCAGTTATTGTTATAATTCAGCGCTCTGTTTTTTGTAAATCTTGCACAACCAAGATTTTACATAAAGCGTATAATCGCCCTATATCACGACACAAAAGGACGCCGAAGCGTCCTTTTTATGCATCATTATTCAATTGGAAGAGCACCCATTTTAAGAACATTTTTCTGAATTGCAATAACATCCTGAACATTGATTCCGTTACCACTGCCCTGAACATCAGCATTTGCAGCACCCTGTTTTGTGATAGAGTATTCTGTCGGGTTGATAAGGTGACATTTTACGAGTACAACGTCAGCAACGTCAACTGCACCGTCACAGTTTGCATCGCCGTAATCAGCCTTGCCCTGTGGCTCAGTTGTAGTTGTTTCCTGAGGAGTTGTTGTTGTAACAGGTGGAGTTACACTTCCGCCAGGCTGTTCAATATCAGCACCCGGAACAGCCTTTGTTCCGTCAGGCTCTTCACCCCATACAAGCTTGCCATTGATATACATTGGAATGTGCTTGTTGTAGGATGCAGGATCTTTAAGGCTGTCTGTAGCTGTTACACCCTCATAGGACCAGTCATTTGTAGGATCCCACGCACCCTTTGTAGGTGTACCGTCAATAGCATCAGGGATTGATACTCTGAACTGAACTTCATCTCTGTGTTCGCTCTGACCTGTAGGCTGAATAGCTCTGCCGTCCTCGAACTTAACTTCTGCATAGTATGTGTTGCCTGTCGGGTCGCCCTCATACTTGTAAGGACCTGAAACTGTGCCGTAGCCCTGTTCGCCTTCTGAATACTGCTGCGACTTGCCTTCTACCTTTAAGATGTCAACAGAATATCCTGCCGCAAGAAGCTCTGATACATCGAAGTAGTAACGATATGAGATATCCTTCTGAACTCTTGCAGGCCAAGCTGTGTGGTTCATAGCCCAAGCCTTGATTTCTGTATAGCTGTCGCCCTTACCGTTGAGTACAGCGCCAACCTTCCATTCATCCCACTTAGGAGTTTCTACAGGTGGGAAGTCAGCAAGCTTTTCGCCGCCCTTATCATCAATCATAGCACACATTGCAGCTGTAAATCCTGCATTATAGTCAATAGCAACTTCAGAATACTCATATTGAGCAACACTGTTTGTATACTTGCCTGACTGGTTAGGACCTCCGACTAATGCACCATAGAGAGTATGTGCATATTCTGTCTGCCAGCCCTCGTTACTTCCTTCCTGACCAAGATCATTCCAATGGTCGTCATGAACGCCTGATGTTGTTCTGTGGTGGATAGCTGTAGGATTCTTTTCGCCCATACCGAGAACATAACAAAGTCCGAGATTATTGTCACCAAACATATAATCAAGCTGTCCCTGTGCCCAGTCATTATACTTTGAAGCAAGTGCAGCATCATCCTTGAAAATTGTATCAGCTGCAAGCTTAGCAATCCATACTGTATTTGCTGAGTGACGGTTTGCACCCCAGTTCATAAGCCATGCAAGACCATCAGGAGTATAAGTTACTCTCTTTCCGCCGTATCCTTCATCCCAGTAGTCAAGGTGATGAGCGATATGGTCAATCCATTCCTGCTTTCCTGTATTCATAGCATAAAGGAGAGCAGCAGCCTGTGTTGTATCATCCCAGCAGAAGCCCCATGTGTACTTCCAGTCTGTTGACTGACTTTCTGTCGGGAATTGAGGAATATAATCAGATTCTATCTTAGCAAGATAACTATCGTCGCCTGTAGCCATATAAAGCCAGTTTGCAGCATACATACAATCATCTACCCATGAGCTTGGATTGTACATGGTTCCCATTGCGCCGTTTTCGTTATCTCTGATTTTATCAGCTGTTTCAAAATACTTCTTTGCCTGTGCAAGATATTCAGCAGCCTTGTCAGGCTGTTCATCCTTGAAGATGATATATCCCTGTGCAAGAGCAGCAGCACAGAGTGCAATTGTTGTTGAATCGGCAATTTCGTCATAAGGACGTTCCCAGTCGCCATTGTTAAGGTGATGCTTTCTCAGGTATACTTCAGCACTGCACCAGATATTATGGTCTGTTGAGCCGCCTGTAAAGTCACCGATTGTACCGATAACCTTGCCGTTTCTGTCACACTGGAGAACGTAATCAAGTCCCCACTGCACGTTGTTGCGGTAAGTTTCACCAAGACCTGCCTTATCAACAGCGTCTTTATACTGGATATATCCCCATGCAAGTACAGAAGCAGAATAAGCGTTTGTAAGAGTAAACTTGAAGTGGTCGCCTGCGTCAAACCATCCGCCAGGAATGATATCTGTTTCAACGCCCTCTTCGTTCACCATTGAATCTGCTCTCCAAGGAACAGAATTCCATTCAGGAAGAATACCTGACTGCTGTACTTCATAGAAGAACAGTGATTTCTGTAAAGCTTCGGCATAGTTTACGTCCATAGCCGCAGAAGCCTTGATAGTGCTGCCGTTTTCCTTTACAGGAAGCACGTTAAAACCTGCTGCAGTAACAACAATTGCCGAAACAGTCGCTAAAAGCTTTTTAATCTTCATTGTAATTAGCCCCTCTCATTATTATTGGTACATATCTATCCGTACCTATACACTTTAACTTTATATCATTTTCAATAGTTTGTCAAGCACATCATAATTTGTTTACAATTATTTGTCAGCTTGTATAATTACAGAGTATATTTATTGGGCATAAAAACAAAGCAGTTATCAGCGCAAACTGATAACTGCTTTAACTTTAATATCTGATTATTCAGCGTCTTCTGCTGTTTCTTCAACAGCCTCTGCTTCTTCATCATTTACGAGAAGTGCACGGATTGAAATGCTGATTCTTTCCTTTTCTTCGTCAATATCGATGATCTTAACGTCAACTTCCTGACCAACTGAAAGGATGTCCTTAACGTTTTCAACCTTCTTATCAGCAATCTGTGAGATGTGGATAAGACCGTCAATACCGTCGATGATCTGAGCGAAAGCACCGAATGATGTGATTGAAACGATTGTTGCCTTAACAACATCGCCTACATTATACTGTGACTTGAAGATTTCCCATGGGTTGTCCTCTGTCTTCTTGTAGCCGAGTGAAATTCTGTTTTCATCCTTGTTGAGATCCTTGATGTAAACTTCAAGTGTATCGCCAACGCTTACAACTTCACTTGGGTGCTTGATTCTCTTCCATGAAAGTTCTGAAATATGAACCATACCATCGATTCCGCCGAGGTCAACGAATGCACCAAAGCTTGTAAGTGACTTAACTGTACCCTTGAATACATCACCAACATTTGCAGCTTCCCAGAACTTAGCCTTAGCTTCTTCCTTCTGAGCGCTGAGAACAGCCTTCATTGAGCCAACTGCTCTCTTGCGGTTTTCTGTAACTTCAAGAATCTTGAACTGTACCTTCTTCTTGAGGAGCTGTTCAAGCTCTGCGCCTCTTGGAAGACCTGTCTGTGATGCCGGGATGAATACTCTTACGCCGAAGCATGAAACAGTAACGCCACCCTTAACAACGTGCTGGATTGTACCTTCAAGAACAGTTTCTTCTTCCTTAGCCTTCATAACCTTTTCAAAGCCAGCCTGTTCGTCAATCTTTCTCTTTGAAAGAGCAACTGTGCCTTCGCTGTCGTTTACCTTGATAACGATGAGTTCAATTTCATCACCAACGCTTACGATGTCAGCAGGTGTCTTTGTAGGGTCGTCTGTGAGGTCGTCAAGTGAAACGTAGCCTGTGTGCTTTGTGCCGAGGCTAACGATAGCTTCGTTCTTATTTACGGCTTCAACATAAGCCTTAACCTTTTCTCCTGTATGTATTTTCTTAAAGGACTGATCGAGCATCTCCTCGAAATTGATGTCCTCTTCCAGATTGTTATTCTGAATCTCTGTCATAGTGGTTTGTACCTCCTTAATTATATAAGCCGGCGTAGAAGCGCCCGCAGTAATGCCGATATGTTCAGCAGAGGGTAGATTTAAAGCATGAAGCTCGTCCCCGTTTTCTATATGATACGTTTTGCAATTCTTACTGCACACATCATAAAGCTTTACAGTATTTGAACTGTGTCTGCCCCCAACGACAATCATAAGGTCAGCTTCTTTTGAGAGCTTCTCGGCATCAGATTGTCTTGCCTCGGTAGCATTGCAGATTGTATCAAAGATAACGATATCGGGATCGTCTTTCGGAATTATCTTTAAACACTCTTCCCATACTACTATATTATACGTTGTTTGAGCAACAATTGCAAGTTTTTTTTGCAAATTTTTATATTTTTTTTCAAAAAAGCTTTTTAGCTCAGTTTTATCCTTAAAAACTAAACAATTTTCGTCACAATGACCAACAATACCCTGCACTTCAGGGTGAGTAGCATCTCCTGCAATAAGAACAAAGTATCCCTCGGCGGCTTTTTCGGATACAATTTTATGTATTCTTGCAACAAATGGACAGGTTGCGTCAACCATTCTGTTTCCGCTTTTTTCAATCTGCTCATAAACTGCTCTGCCTACTCCGTGAGAACGTATAACAACAAGCTCATCCTTTTCAAGCTCGTCTACGGATTCGATAATTCTTGCGCCCTTGCTTTTCATATCGGTTACAACGTCATTGTTATGGATTATAGGCCCGAGAGTTGCTACTCTCTGATTTTTTTCAAGCTCGCCGTAAACCATTTTTACAGCTCTGTCTACTCCGAAGCAGAAGCCTGCCGATTTGGCAACCGTAATCTTTTTCACGGTTATTCTCCTTTCTCGGCGATAGCTTTGACAGCTTCCTCGCCCTCTACCATTCTTTTTATTTCATACATAAACGCATTTTTAAGCTTTACAAGCTCTCTCGGATTCGGATCTTCGCTGTTTGTAATGTATTCGGCTGTATTGATAGGCTTTCCGTAAATTACTCTGATTTTTGTTCTGAAACGAAGCTTTTCACCCTCAAAAACTATACCTACGGGAACAACCTTTGCTCCCGACTTTGCCGCTACAAGAGCCGCACCTGTCTTGCCCTTGCCTACCTTGCCGTCTTTGGAACGTGTACCCTCAGGGAAAATAATAAGATTTCTGCCCTTTTTAAGAACTTCAATTGAAGTATCGATTGCTGTGCTGTCACCCTTTCCTCTTGATACAGGGAAAGCTCCGAAGCTTCTTATCAGCCATGCGAAAAGCTTATTCTTGAAAAGCTCTTCCTTCGCCATAAATGAAAAGCGTCTGTTTACTCCGAGAACAACAAGCGGAGGATCTGCGTATGTACGATGATTTGATGTGTAAATCGCACTTTCGCCTCTCGGAATATTCTCCTTGCCCTCGAATTTCAGATTATACCATATCGAATAAGCAACACGAACAAGAAATATTGCTACATAATACATTTACTTCACCCCTGTTTTGTCAGTTATGATGCCCTTGATTTTTTCAACGACTTCATCAAGTCCGAGTGTTGTTGAATCAACAAGAATCGCATCGTCTGCCTGCTTTAAAGGTGCAATAGGGCGATTCATATCGTTGTAGTCCCTTTCAATGATATCCTTGAGGATTTCATCATAAGTCGGACAATCAGGTTTTTCCGAAAGCTCTTTGAAGCGGCGGTTTGCACGTTCCTCAGCAGAAGCTGTAAGAAAAATCTTTACATCAGCATTCGGAAGTACAACTGTACCGATATCACGTCCGTCCATTATCACATTGTTTTCCTCTGCCATTTTCTTCTGTACATTGAAAAGATGCTCTCTTACTTCGGGAATTGCCGATACTCTTGAAGCCCCCATTGAAATTTCAGGCTTTCTTATATCCTCTGAAACATCTCTGTCGCCGAGGTATACTCTCTGCTGTCCGTCAATATATTTAAGGCTGACCTCGCATTTTGCAAGAGCGTTTATTATATCAGCTGTATCTTCAATTCCGTTTTCGTTCATATAGAGTGCAATTGTACGGTACAATGCACCTGTATCAACATAAATATATCCGAGTCCGCTTGCAACTCTTCTTGCAATTGTACTTTTGCCTGCACCTGCAGGTCCGTCTATGGCAATATTTATTGTTTTCATTTATTTATCCTCCGTTACATATTTAATCCTGCGCTGTATGCGGTTGAAAATGCTATCTGCAAATTAAATCCACCAGTATACGCATCTACGTCTATGACCTCGCCTGCGAAATAAAGCCCCGAAACAAGCTTTGATTCCATTGTTTTCGGATTGATTTCCTTTACAGATATACCTCCGCTTGTTATAATTGCCTCGTCAATCGGTCTGAAATCGGCAATTGTAATCGGAAACGCCTTTATAAGCTCGGCAAATGCTTTTCTCTGCTCTTTTGTTATTGCATTAACTTTCTGCTCTGCGGGGATTCCCGAAAGTCTTACTGCTACGGGAATAAGCTTTGCAGGCAATAATTTTCTTATCGCATTTATGAAATCACGATTCTGATTTTCACTGAAATCACGCTGTATTCTTAAATCAAGCTGTTTCATATCAAGTGCAGGCTTTAAATCAATTCTGATTTTGTATCTGCCACGCTCCATTTTTCTTATATGTGAGCTTGCACTCAGAATAAGCGGCCCTGATACTCCGAAATGAGTAAACAGCATTTCGCCCTGTTCATCGTATATGAGCTTTTCTCCGTCATAAAGCTTTACAGCTACATTGCGAAGTGAAAGCCCCATCATCTCGGCACAGTATTTCTCAATTGAAACAAGCGGAACGAGTGAGGGATATATAGGTGTTACAGTATGTCCTGCGCTTTCAGCAAACACATAGCCGTCACCTGTCGAGCCTGTATTAGGATAGGATTTTCCTCCCGTCGCTATCAGTACAGACTGTGAGCTATATTCCTTACCGCCTGCTACAACTCCCTTGCATATTCCGTCTGCAATAATAAGCTTTGTAACTTTTCGGTTTATAATTTTTACGCCGAGATTTTTAAGCTCACGTTCAAGAGCGTCTACAACATCCTGAGCATTATCACTTACAGGAAAAACTCTGTTTCCACGTTCAGTTTTAAGAGGTACACCAAGCTGTTCAAAGAAATCCATAACGTCCTGTGAATTGAAACCCGAAAAAGCGCTGTATAAAAATCTCGGATTTACAGGAACATTATTAAGAAGCTCTTCGTTTGTGCAGTTATTTGTTACGTTACAGCGGCCTTTGCCTGTTATGCGGAGTTTTCTTCCGATTTTTTCGTTTTTTTCAAATATTATGACACTTCTGCCCATTCGTGCGGCTGTTATTCCTGCGACTGCTCCTGCCGCACCACCGCCTATTATTATTACATCAGTATTTGTCATTCTTTTCTCTTCTTCCTGAGTCGGTTTCTGTACATTGAAGCAAGCTTTTCTCTTCTTTCGGCAGTTGCTTCTGAATCAACAATATATTTTCCGTCTGATTCTGTGAGGACATCGCCTTCCTTTGCGTTTTCCGCAAGCTCTGAAAGCTTTACCTCGATTATTTTATCGTCTGTTTCTATTACAGCGATATCGTTTTCTATTCTGTCAAGAATAAGCATATTTTTACCTCTTTATAATTTGATTGTTTACTCGGGCGGATGATATCCGCCCCTACTTTATCAAGCCATATCATCCTGATGTATTAAGATATAAAAACAATCCCAGAGCATAATCGACATAATAACAGTAATTATTAAAATAACATAATACCACCATTTTGTTTTATAATTTACAAAGCCAAATATCATGTTGATTATGTTAAGAATTATTGCTAATAATATAAAACTATCAGGCAAGTTATCACGCATAAATCGATAATAAGTTCTTAATCCATAATTACCTTCTAAAAGTAGTGCATGTATTTTTAACCATAAATCAAAATTTGTACTATAAAGAAATTTCAAATGAATATATTTCGGAAAACTTACAACAAATCCTGCAAGATTTATAATGAAATTTGCAATAAATATTATTTTTATTACCGTTTTTTTCATTTGTCCACCTATTTCATGCTTGTTATCTATTCAGAAATTCTTAAGCGGGACGTCGCAGACGCTGTCCCCTACATATTTTGTATCTTATTTGCTTACTCGGGCGGATAATATCCGCCCCTACTTTTATAGTTATTCCTGAAAATATAATATAAATAAACCATCTACTAACATCAAAGACATTAGCCAAGATAAACATAATACTACATAATACCATGCCTTTTTCTTGAAATTGAAATAGCCAAAAAACATATTAATTGCGTTTACAATTAATGCTATAATAATCATATTAATTGAAGTTTTATGCCTTAAATAACAATAATAGTCATTAAGCATTTTGGATTTATCAAAAACTTCACGTATTTTTAACCAAATATCATATTCATCATTTCCTAAATACTTTATTTGAACATATGTAGGGATAAAGTAAAAGAAAAAAGCCAAAAAACATAATAAAACCAGAATAAATACATATTTGAAAATTTTGTTATTCTTCATTATAATAATCACCTTATATTATGTCAGCTCTGCTATTTTTCGGTTTTTATGCCTATTCCTTCGCCGTCTGATATAACAACAACCGTTCCCGATAAATCGGTTCGGTAAATATTCTTTTTATCTGCATATTTTGCAATTCTAGCTACCGCTTCATCTTCGGGATGATTATAGGAATTGCCCTCGCCGCACATTATTACAGCATAATCAGGTCGAAGCTTTGCCATAAATTCTTCACTTGAGGATGTATTGCTTCCATGATGCCCTGCTTTGTAGACTGTGCATTTTTCAAGCAGTCCGCTTTCTATAAAATGCTTTTCAGCAGATTTTTCAGCGTCACCCGTAAATACAAAGTTGTTTCTGCCATGAGTAAGCACCGCACCGACTGAATAATTATTCGTGTTCGAGTTTTTCTCCTGCGGCGCAAGCAGTAACACCTCGGCTTCTCCGAGATTTAATTTCATTCCCGTTTCAGCCTCGGTTATATCAACATCATTTTCTTCAAGAGAAATCAAAAGCTTCTCAAAGTATCGTGTTGTAGGGAAATCCTCATCGGGAAGATACGGCATTATAATTTCGTCTGTTTTTATTTCGTCAATTATCTCACTCATACAACCGAGATGGTCTGAATGAGGATGAGTTCCGATAACATAATCAAGCTTTTTTATGTTCTTGCTTTTCAGATAACCAAGCACTACATCGCCTTTATCGGTTTCTCCGCTGTCTATCAGCATATTCTTTTCAGGAGTGCGGATAAGTATGCAGTCACCCTGTCCGACATCTATAAAATGCACTTCAAGATTTTCTGTACATTCATCGGCTAAGCCAAGCAGTTTTTTAAGCTCCCATTGCAAATCATATCCCCTTGCTTCCGCAATGGACATAATGATAAGTATAATTGTAAAAATTACACCAAGGATAATGCCTATCTTTTTGTTTTCCTGTTTGTGTTTTTTGTGTTTCGACTTTTTCCCTGCCATTTTTCTCCTCCTGATTTCTTAGCGGAGTTTTTGTTTGCAAAAGGCTTGTTTGCGCTTTTCACATCTTCATCAACAAGGCATTTAGGTGATTTACCGATAAGGTCACGTCTGCCTGCTTTTTTAAGTGCTTCGAGTACAAGCTCTTTATTCTGTGGCTTGAAATATTGCAGTAATGCTCTTTGCATTGCCTTTTCCTTTGCCGTTTTCGGAACATATACCTTTTCCATTGTGTAAGGATCAAGCTCTGTGTAAAACATTGCTGTTGAAATAGTCCCAGGAGTAGGATAGAAATCCTGCACCTGTTCGGGACGGATTTTATTATCACGCAGGAATAATGAAAGCTCTATCGCTTCTTTCAGAGTGCTTCCGGGATGAGATGACATAAGATAAGGCACGAGATACTGCTCCTTGTCCATTCCTTTTGTAATCTCGTAAAAGCGCTTCTGAAAGGCTTTATATGCTTCTATATGCGGCTTGCCCATTTTATCAAGCACCGCTGATGAGCAATGCTCGGGGGCAACTTTAAGCTGTCCGCTTATATGATGCTTTATAAGCTCACGCATAAATTCATCGTTTTTATCCTCCATAAGATAATCATATCTTATTCCTGAACGGATAAACACCTTTTTTATTCCCTTTATTTTTCTGAGTTTTCTGAGCATCTGAAGATACTCTGTATGGTCAACATCGAGTGCCTTACACGGAGTAGGAGCAAGACATTTTTTACCCTTGCAAAGTCCATGTTCAAGCTGTTTTTTACATGATGTATGACGGAAATTTGCAGTAGGGCCGCCTACATCGTGAATATAACCCTTGAAATTCGGCATTGCAGCAAGCTTCTGCGCTTCTTCAAGGACTGATTTTTCACTTCTGCAAGTGATTCTTCTCCCCTGATGAAGTGCAATTGAACAAAAATTGCAATATCCGAAGCAGCCTCTGTTATGAGTTATAGAAAACTGTACCTCCTCAATACCGGGCACACCGCCGAATGCTTCATAAGAAGGGTGATATGCTCTCATATAAGGCAGGCTGTATATTTTATCAAGTTCTTCTGTTGTAAGGCTGTACGCAGGTGGATTCTGTACAAGCATAAGCTTACCATGGCGCTGAATTACAGTTTTTCCGTAAACCTCGTCCTGCTGGTCATATTGAATTCTTGTTGCCTTTGCATAAGCCTGTTTATTCTCAGAAACCTGCTCAAAGCTCGGACATTCTGCCGCACCGATTGGCGTATTTATCGGCTCTGTGAGATAGCATGTACCTCTTATATCACGAATATCCCTGATATTTTCACCGTTTGAAAGTCTTTCGGCAAGCTCGGTAATCTGATGCTCGCCCATTCCATACATAAGCAAATCAGCCTTACTGTCTGCAAGAACTGACGGTCTTACCGCATCATCCCAGTAATCGTAATGTGCAAAACGACGCAATGAGGCTTCAAGTCCGCCGATTGCTATTGCAACATCTCCATATATTTCACGAAGCCTCTGACAATATACAATTACAGCTCTGTCAGGACGCTTGCCTGCAACACCGCCTGCTGTGTAGGCATCATCCGAGCGTTTTCTCTTTGCGGCTGTGTAATGTGCAACCATTGAATCTATGTTGCCAGATGTAACAAGAAATGCAAGTCTTGGTCTGCCGAAACGCATAAAATCTTTATCGCTTCTCCAGTCGGGCTGTGAGATTATGCCGATTGTATAGCCAAGCGACTCTATCAGTCGGGATATTATCGAAACGCCGAAGCTTGGGTGGTCAACATAAGCATCGCCCGTTATGTATATGAAGTCAAACTGCTCTATTCCAAGCTCGTTCATTTCTTTTTTTGTAGTCGGTAAAAATCCGTTACTCACAATATCACTTTCCTTAACCCTATATTAAAGACTTTACGTTATTTTTAAAATTGTATAAATATCAATCCTATTACTTGGCAACAAAACTTTAATAACATCATCTATTCTATGATTGAGCAATGCTTTTCCCAATGGAGAATCACAGCTAATATTTATTATCCCGCTATCTTCTTTAAGTGCTTTAGTAATATTTACTTCCGTTTTTACCCTTGCACCATAAAAAGAACCACCCATACCATAGTATTTCGTTTCTGTATCAGGATGATATAATTGAAAATTTTTGATTTCTCCAGTAGCATTGTCTGTAAGTTGAACTAATGAAGTTGGTGTTACAATTGGGTCATACTCAAACAAAGTTTTGCCTAATTGCAAAACACTTCGTTGGTACTTCTTATTTTTATAGTAAATTATAAGTTCATCACCTATAATTTCCCCTTTGACTTTTTCGCCATTTTTACAATAATATGTTTTCATATTATAAATCCTGTTTTCTTGCTCTTCTCTCTTCAAACTGCATACGGGACATAAGCACCTTTCTCGGCTTTGCGCCCTCGCTCGGTCCGATTACGCCCATTTCTTCAAGCTCGTCCATAATTCTTGCAGCTCTGGCATAACCAAGCTTGAGCTTTCTCTGAAGCATTGAGGTTGAAAGCTGTCCGTTTTCAACTGCAACGGCAATTGCCCTTTCAACATAGTCCTCATCACTTCCGACTGAGATTGAGCTTTCGCTTTCAGCTCCGCCCTTTTCCGTTTTGGATACAGGGATACAGCTTTCAACAGCCTGAATGATATCATTATCGAATTCAAATTCGCTTTGTGATTTTACAAAGTTTACAGTAGCTTCAACATCCTTTGAAGATGCAAAACAGCCCTGTATTCTGACAGGCTTTGCCGAGCCTATCGGCATATAAAGCATATCACCGTTACCGAGAAGCTTTTCTGCGCCTGCAATATCGATAATTGTTCGTGAGTCTACCTGTGACATTACAGAAAGTGCAATTCGGCTCGGAATATTAGCCTTGATAAGACCTGTGATTACGTCTGTTGTAGGACGTTGTGTTGCTACAACAAGATGCATACCTGCGGCACGCCCCATCTGTGCAAGACGGCATATCGAGTCTTCAACCTCTTTGCCTGCAACGAGCATCATATCAGCAAGTTCGTCTATGAAAATAACAATCTGCGGCATTTTTTCAATGTCAGGATTGTTCTCTGCCATTGCGTTATATGATTTAAGGTCATTTGCGCCATCCTCTGCAAAGATATTGTATCGGCGCATCATTTCAGTTACTGCCCATGCAAGTGCGCCTGCCGCTTTCTTTGCTTCGGTTACAATCGGAATAAGAAGATGCGGAATACCGTCAAATACTTTGAATTCTACAATCTTCGGGTCAATAAGTATAAGCTTTACTTCATCAGGTGTAGCGTTATAAAGAACACTCATAATAATCGATCTTGTACATACCGATTTACCCGAACCTGTTGTTCCCGCAATAATAACGTGAGGCATTTTTGCTACGTCACCGAGTATAATATTGCCTGCGATATCCTTTCCGACAGCAAATGTAAGCTTGCTCTTATTGTTTTTGAATTCATCTGAGGAAAGGATTTCTCTTAATGTTACCATATCCTTTTTAGCGTTAGGAACTTCAATTCCGACAGCTGATTTTCCAGGAACAGGAGCTTCTATTCTTACACCCTGTGCGGCAAGATAAAGTGCAATATCGTCTTCAAGTCCTTTGATTTTTGACACCTTTACGCCTGCCCCAGGCTGAATTTCATAACGTGTTATTGATGGGCCTCTGTAAATATCGCTGATGCGAACAGTTACCCCGAAGCTTTTGAGCGTATTTACAATTATATCAGCCTTTTCACGCATTTCTGCTGTTGCTTCTGCGGCATTGCCCTTATTATCTGCAAGTTCAAGCAGATCAAGTGACGGCATTAAGTAAAGCGGCTTCGGCTTATCTGCATACTCACTTGTATCAACAGATTCAGCGTTCTTTTCATTTCTTTGAAGCTGTTTTTCCTTTTCGTCAACAGCTTTATTTATAAGTGCATCAAGGCTTTTATGTTCGCTCTTACTTTCAGATACTTTTGCTTCTTTCTTTTCATTGACAGAGTACGCCGATTTTTCCTCTTTAATCGGAGCAACCTGCTGTCTTTTTTCTGTCGGAAGCGGTATATCGAAAAGAAAATCAGGCTCTTCAATTTCTTTCTTTTTAGGTTTGGAAGCTTTTTTCTCAGTTTCAGCATTATGCTTATTCACAAGGTCAATTGCTTCCATTTCAGCTTCTAAATCATCAGCTTCGTCATCATCATCAAATGCGTCTTCAAAATCGCCGCCCGTAAGTACATTTTTAATTCCTATAACACCTTTTCCGAGATTTACAAACGGCTTTGAAATCATACGGAAAAATTCAAGAATTCCCATATTTGTAAGCAGCATTATAAATACGAAGAACATTATAGCCGCAATGATTTTTGCACCTGTTTCTCCGAAAATTCCCATAAGCGGCCCTGCAATTATCATACTGAGTACGCCGCCGCCTTTAAGCTCTTTACCTGCATTGTAAAGATTTGCTATCTGCTTTGGCAGAGTATTTCCGTGAATTTCTCCGACAAATACAATTTGTATCACTGAGCTTGTGAGGAGTGTCAAAGCTCCGCCCCATACTGCTCTGCCTGTTACGCATTTCTGGCTTTTTTCCATACCTATAAGTATAGACGTATATATCAGGATTACAGGTACAAAAAATACTGCCGCACCGAACATTCCGAGCAGAAAGTTATGTATTTTATTCCAGCCTGATGTACCCTCTATCAAAGTCATCAGAATTACAAGCGCACCTGTTGCAAAAAGCACTATTGACCAGAACTGATTTTTATCGTTGTTCGGATGTGATTCCTGTTTCGGCTTCGGAAGATTTGCTTTTTTCTCTGTTTCCTGTGCCTTATTATCTTTCTGTCCTGCTGTGGCTTTTGATGAACTGCTCTTTTTCTTTTCAGCCATTCCTTAGCCTGCTCCTTTCACGTTTTGTTATTTCTGATTTTTATGCTATTTTCTGATACACCTCATAGCCTATGATTGTAAGTCCGAGAAGTAATGTATATATTGAGAAAATTGTGAATTTATTTGATTTTACAATCCAGTTTACCATTTTTATTGCACAGATACCGACTACTGCTGAAACTGCAAAACCTACTATGTACGGCAGTACACTGCCGAATTGTTCTGATTCTGAAATTGCATCCTTGAATTCAAGCAGACAGCCTGCAAGAATTGTAGGCATGCCAAGAATAAATGAATACTTTACTGCTGTATCACGGGTAAATCCGCTGAAAAGTCCACCTGAAATTGTAGAGCCTGAGCGTGAAACACCCGGAAAAAGTGCGATTGCCTGGAATATACCTACTGTGAGGGCATTCTTCCATGTGATATCGCCTGCTGTCTTTGTTCCCTTTACGCATTTATCCGATAAAAAAAGAATAAACGATGTGTAAAGGAAAAGGCATCCGAGAGCTATCATATATGTTGTTGAAACCATTTCTATAGTATCCTTTAGAGGTATACATGGAACAAGAACAAGACATGATATAATAAGCATTACTATCATACGTCTTTTAGGATTCATCTTTGTTTTGAAAAGCTTACCTTTGAAAAGATCTGCAATCATTGAGCCTGCTTCTTTAAGAAGTGCTATAATATCCTTGCGGAATGCTATAAATGTAGCAAGAAGTGTTCCGAGATGAAGAATTGCTGAAAAGAACAAGCCCGATGATTCGGATTCTCCGAAATAATGCTGATAAAGTGCAAGATGTCCTGAACTTGAAACAGGAAGAAACTCTGTAAGTCCCTGTATAATACCCTGTATGATTGCGTCAAAAATGCCCATAATTACCTCCGTTTAATAATCAGTCTGAATATCTCTTTTCGCTTGTTTCAATAAGCTCGTAAAGACTTTCTATTGCATCGCTGAGTCCGCCGAGCCTGTCAATCAATCCGATTTCAACTGCCTTTTCGCCTTCGACAACACTTCCGACATCCATAACAAGCTCTTTTGTATTCATCATAAGCCTTCTTAATACTTTTTCTTCAACATTGCTGTTGCTGGTTACAAAATTTATAATTCTGTCCTGCATTTTATCGAAATAAGAAAGTGTCTGAGGAACTCCGAGAACTGTCCCGTTCATTCTGACGGGATGAATAGTCATTGAAGCTGACGGAACAATGAATGAACGCTTTGCACATACCGCAAGCGGCACACCGATAGAATGACCGCCGCCGATAACAAGCGATACTGTCGGAGTTTTCATACTTGCAACAAGCTCTGCAATAGCAAGACCTGCTTCAACATCTCCGCCAACAGTATTCAGAATTATGACCAGTCCCTCAATACTTCTGTCCTGCTCAATTGCAACGAGCGAGGGAATAATATGCTCATATTTCGTTGTTTTATTCTGTGAAGAAAGAACATAATGCCCTTCAATCTGTCCTATTATATTAAGACAGTGAATGAGGTGCTTTGAATTTCTTGAAACGATTTCTCCTGTTTTTTCAATCAGCTCTGCTTCGTCTATCTGAAAATCAAGCTCGTTTTCTTCCTGTGGCTCATTTACGTCAAAATCCGAGTCTTTTTTCTGATTATTATTTCTCATAAATTTACCCTCCGCTTTAAGCATAAGGCAATAAATTGCCTGAATTATAATACTACTATTATGCTTTTAATGCGAAAGGATATACATATATTATTATAAACAATTTCTCGCCTAAAGTCAACCATTGAAAACGACTTTAAAAAGCTTTGCTGTATTCAGATATAAATATTTTCAAAAGCACTTGACAAACAGAAACAAATGTTCTATAATATATTTCAAGGATGGAACATGTGTTCTTATTTCGCAACCTTAGTATTCTCCCTTATAATTTTTATTGCTGAAATCCCCGTTTCAGCTTCTACCGACTTATTCACCCATTGACTGACGGAGGATATTACATGACTGACCTTATACCTGTTTATACTTTAAGCTGCCGTATGGCAGAAAGACAAATTGCTGTTCTTAACGAAACAATGAAAAATCTGAAAAAAATCGGAGGTGATAATTCATCTGAAATTGACGAACTGAAAAGACGTATCAGAATTCTCTATACAGAGCGTGCGGAAATGCGTGAAATCATTTCTGCACTTACTTCTTATGCTGAAAGGGAAAATGCCGATGAATAGAAAACCGCATATTGACTATTCAATCGGCGAATATGATGAGAATATCCGCAGTATTCTCGAAAATGATAATTCAGAATCACACTCTAAGCTGAAAAAAGTTATGCTCGAAGTAATAAAAAATGAGCTTACCCCAAGACAAAAACAAATAATTATGTTATACTATTTCAAGGGGATGAATGTCGTTCAGATTGCTGATATGCTCGGCATTAATCATTCATCCGTTTCGATTACTATGAAAAGAGCCAGAAACAGACTTTTCAGAATTCTGAAATACAGATTATAGGAGATATTATGACTACACCTGTTTATGATTTTCTTATGAATTACCGTAAAAGTGATACCGCAAGGCTTCATATGCCCGGACACAAGGGCAATGCTCCGATTTCCGAGCTTGATTTGCTGTATTCGCTTGATATTACCGAAATAAAAAATGCAGACAGTCTTTTTGAAGCAGACGGAATTATTGCCGAAAGTGAGAAAAATGCTTCCTCGCTTTTCGGTACTGCCGCAACTGCCTATTCCGTTGCAGGCTCTACGCTTTGTATTCAGGCAATGCTTTCACTTATGAAACAGGAAAACAGAACTGTTATTGCTGTGCGTAATCTACACAGGGCTTTCATTAATGCCGCTGCTTTGCTCGGTCTTGATGTAAAGTGGATTTATCCGAAATACTGCGGAGGTATTCTGACGGGAGAGATTATCCTCCCTGACGTCGAAAGGCTCCTCGCTGAAACAAAAACTCCTGCCTGCGTTTATGTGACTTCGCCCGATTATACGGGAAAAACTGCTGATATTGCTTCTCTTTCAGAAATATGCAGAAAATATAATGCCCGTCTGCTTGTAGATAATGCACATGGAGCACATCTTGCATTTATGGAGAAAAACACTCATCCTATTCATCTTGGTGCAGATTTATGCTGTGATTCTGCTCACAAAATGCTCCCTGCGCTGACAGGGGCGGCATATCTTCATACTTCACGTTCAGAATATGCCGATAAGCTGAAACAGGCTATGTCGGTATTTGCTTCGACAAGTCCTTCATATCCGATTATGATGTCACTCGACCTTTGCAACAGATATATTTCTGAGGAAATAAAATCAGACCTTGCTTACGTTATCAGAGAAATCAATAAAATCAAAGCTGAATTCTCTGGCAGAATAAGCTTCGCTGAGGGCGAAGCGCTTCATCTTACTGTAAAAGCGTACAAATCGGGATTTTGCGGCAAGGAATTTGCCGAGCTTCTGAGAAAATTCGGTGTTGAATGTGAATATGCCGACAATCAGTTTGTTGTTCTGCTGATTTCTCCTGCTGATAAAAAGGAAATCTTCACAAAACTGAGATACGCTTTGAAAAATGCACTCGAAAATGTTTCTGCCTATACTCACGATAAGGATAATTTCAATATTCCTGTTTTGAAACAGATTATGTCAATCAGAGATGCGGCTTTTTCTGCAAGCGAGCTTATTGATGTTGAAAAATCCGAAAACAGAATAAGTGCAAGTGTTAATGTTCCTTGTCCGCCTGCAATTCCGATTGCTGTCAGCGGCGAACAGATTAATCGGGAATGCATTGAGATTTTCAAGCGGTATGGAATTGAAAAGGTTAATGTAGTCAAATAAATTTACAGGTGACGATTTTCCGTCACCTGTATTTTTTATTGTTTATTGTCAATAATAACCGCAGAGGTGATTATTATGAAATACAATGACTATTATTATACTCCTCTTAATCCGAGTCTTTCAGAAAATATTAAAAATATAAGAGAAATTTCAGGTGGCTCTTCCGATGTTCTTGTAAATGAATTTGAAGCGGGCGGTGTAAAATGTGCTCTGCTTTGCTGTGAAGGTATGGTTGCTATGAGTATCATAAGCGAGCTTGTTTTCCGTCCGATTACTCATATAACGCTTGAAAATAAAAATGCAAAATCTCTTTATGAGCATATAAACAATAAGCTTCTTCTTTCTGCTGACCGAATTGAAGTTATTAACTACGGAAATCTGTTCAGAACGCTTAATTCGGGGTTTGCCGTACTTATCGCAGACGGTGCTGATACTGCGCTTGCTTTCGGTGTTCAGGGGTATCCTATGCGAAGCGTGAACGAGCCTTCAGGCGAAGCAAATGTTATGGGTGCTCATGACGGATTTGTTGAGGTTATACGTCCTAATATGTCACTCATAAGACGCAGATTGAAAAGTCCTATGCTTGTGCTTGAATTATCTTTTATCGGAAGTAAAACCCAGACGGATATCTGCCTTTGCTATATGCAGGACAGAGTACCGAAATCACTTATCGATAAAATCAAGAAATCGCTTGATAATATTGACCTTGAATCTGTACTTTCAACGGGGTATATCCGCCCTTTTCTTGAAAGCAGACGGCTTGAGATTTTCAGCTCGACAGGCACTACCGAACGCCCTGATGTATTATGCTCGAAATTGATTGAGGGGCGTGTAGCTATCCTCATTGACGGTATTCCGTTTGCTATTGTTATCCCTAAGCTTTTCTGTGAAAGCTTCCAGACTCTCGATGATTACGCATATAAGCCTTATTATGCCGTTTTTATACGCTGGATAAAATACTTTGCTTTCCTTATTGCAATACTGCTTCCCTCTCTTTATGTGGCAATTTCACTTCATCATCCTGAACTTTTAAACCCTCAGCTTCTTATGATTCTTGCCGAAGCAGAAGAAAGCGCACCTGTTTCACTTCTTGCCGAGGGTGTGGGTGTTCTTCTGCTTTATGAAATTATCAGAGAGGCAGGATTGCGACTTCCTAAAGTAGTCGGCGGTGCGGTCAGCATTGTCGGTGGACTTATTATCGGCGATTCAGCCGTTCAATCGGGGCTTGTCAGTACACCTATGCTGACAATCATTGCCCTTGCGGTTACAAGCGGATTTGTTGTTCCTGAAATCAATCAGAGCGTGACTATTCTGCGATTTGTTTTTCTTTTTGCAGGCGGATTGCTCGGACTTTTCGGAATCAGTCTTGTTGCCTGTGTTGTGCTTGTAAATATCTGTGCTACTGAGGATTACGGATTTCCATATACAGCCCCAATTTCACCATTCAAGAAAAAAGCAATGCGTGATACTCTCGGACGTGTGGGATTCCGAAAAATGCAAAAGGGCGAATTTACTGTGGAGGAATACTATGAATAAGATTTCTGTTGCTCAGCTGTCGGCACTCCTTATCTCCTGCGACGCTTTTGCTCTTATATGTCTTACCTCATCGTTGACGCTTACATCTCTGCTTGGATTTACAATCGGTACTGTTATTCAGTTTATCATTGCAATTCCTGCACTTTTTTGTATTTCAAAGGGCGAAAAGATAACATCCTCTGTCGCAAATCGCTGGATATATCTTATATACTCTCTCGTCTGGGGCGGACTTATCCTTATAAGAATATGGCAGACGTCAGAGGTTATTTATATTCCGCTTGAATCAGAGTTCGGGGAAAAGCTCTTTATAACTGCTCTTGTATGTGCCGCTTGTCTATATATTGCTTCAACAGGACTCAAAGCACTTGCAAGAAGTGCGATAATTATCGGGGGATTTGGAATAATTTGTCTTATTATTATAATTCTCGGTGCATTAGGGAAAGCTGATATTTCACATATAAAAAGCGGTAATCGTTCCCTGGCTGATGAAATCTTTACAGGACTTACTATGAGTGGAAGCTTCGGGACTTTTATTCTTCTTGCAGAAAATATCAACTATAAAAAAATAAAGCTTTCTGCCCTGTATTTTCTTATAAGAGCTGTATTTGTTGCTATTGTTGGAGGAATTTCAATTCTTGTTGCAGGGAGAATTAAATCACAATTTCCGATAATAACTGCTGTTGAACTTTCACAGCCTATTAAATCCCAAAGAATTGACGCTGTATTTATCCTTATTTTTGTAGTTCTTGCAATTGTTTCGCTTGCACTACAGACTATCGTTTCATCGCATCTTATTCAAAAGGTATTTCCAAAATTTGCAAAATTCAGATATACCTCCGCACTTATACTGATTACTCTAATGGGATTATCACTTTCCAATACTAATCTATATTCTTCGTTTTATGCTGTTATTTTTATTATTGCATATCTTGTGCCGACTCTGATTACACTTACAAAACAAAAAGGAGAATAAAAATGAAAAAAATCCTTGCAGCTATTTTGATTTGTACTACACTTACAGGATGTACTACTAAGCAAGTTCATGATAAATACTATCTGCAAACTATTTATATAAAAAACAAAAATGACAGAATTTATACAGAAATGTTTTTCTATAACGATAATTCAGAGATCGTTGAGGCTGATGGTGATAATTTTGATGAAATTCTTAAAAATAGTGAACTATCGTGCGGAAAAACAATTTTCACAGGACATACTGAACTGATAATTATGAATAACTGTGATAACTATGAAACTCTTGATTATATGCTTAATGAATTCAAAGTTTCTCCCTCATGCAAAGCTGTTCTTGGTAGTGATAATCTTGATGTTGAATATATTACTTCCGATGTTATCAATGTTGCAATAGAACAGAAAAAAGCCCCGAAATGCGATATAATCACTATTTTAAGTGATCTTGACGCAAACGAGGCTCATACTATTTATTTTAATTCAGATTCAAGCTTTCAACAGGCTGTTATCACTAACTAAATCTGATGACGTACAACTCCATATTCATCATCAAGCTTGAAATAAGGGCATTCAAAATTTGCACCCGATAAAAATCTGCACATTTCATCTTCATCAAGATTTACAAGGCAGATATAACATTCAAGATCTTCATCATAAACGTAGTTTGTACAGCTTTCGCAATTTGTTCTGTTCATTATTATTCTCCAAAAAAAATGCGGTTACATAGTAACCGCATTAATTTTATAAGTTTAATTTAAATCAGCGATTTAAATTAGTCGTTCTTCTTTCTGAGTGCGAATGCAGCACCAGCAGCAGCAACGAGACCAGCAACAGCAACGCCTACGCCTGGAACACCTGTAGGTGGTGCATTGTCAGCAGGCTTTGATGTTGTTGTACCAGCAGCTGTTGTTGTAGTTGTAGTTGTAGTTATTGTAGTAGTAGTTGTAGTTGAGGTTGTAGTTGTTG
>JAFWWU010000006.1 GCA_017523285.1 Ruminococcus sp. | reverse complement strand
CGATGAGTTTTCTTGCACATTTACGCATAATATCGAAATATTTATTATATTTTTTTATTGACTGATTGTTAATTAGAACTTCCTCTCTTTTTTTTAAAGCATCAATAAGTAACTCTAACTCATCTTTTTTTGACATACTCTTTTCCTTTCAAATTGATAACTTGCAACTATAGTGTAAAACTCCTATTTGTTTTATATGGTAAGGCTCCCATCTCGTAAAACTCCCAATTTTACAGAATAAGGAAAGGGCTGCAGGTGTTTGCCTGCAGTCCAATTATACCATATTTTCTGGAAAAAAGCAACGTCAAAATGTACTGTTACTCAGGAATCAATACATCACCTTCAGAGATTATTACTTTGGAAGCGGATACTGCACTGTTAATCGTGTTGGCATCATTGGCATTTGCTGGATAGATTTCACCCTCATAAATGATTTGCACATTATTACCGACTTCTATTATTCCATGTTCTACATATCGGGAAATTCGCAAATCGTTTAGCAGAATCTTATAGATAATACCATCAGCAGGATCGTTGCACAGGATGGAATCGTTCAGCAGAATATACTCATCAGTTATTTCAACTACTTCACCAACAACAGAATTTGTATATGGCTCATAGTCTGTTTCAGCTGAGTTTTCTTTTGCATATGTGATTATTTTCACTGCTGCATCTTCGCCGATGTCAAACAGATACTGCCAGCTGAATGCATTCGTCCAGAAATATTCGTCCTCAGTGACATACATTGCAACCTTGTAATCACCCAAAGCCTCGGATGTAATTGTAAAGCTGAGATAGTTTCTGTCACCTGCATACCAATTCTGATCATCAATAAATGGTGCTTCTTTACATTCTGACAGGACTTCCCAGATGTATTCATCATCGTTCAACAGATAGTGCTTACTGTCGGGAGTGCTATCGCTTTCAGAAAAGCGATTCAATTCAATCACTTTGGATAAATCCACCTGTTCGAACAGTTCCCCTAAAGTGTGTGGTGGGTTGTATTCGTTATTTTTGAAAACGCAGTAATTGTCCTCAATTTTTACGGCTATGAATTGGTCTGCTATGACGTTATGAAGGCTGTAAACTTCAGCGTTAGCGGTATACTTCTTATCAGTTATTTCATCATAGCCAACAATGGTATAAGTGCCGATTTTGTCACTTACTAATGATTCGGATACTGCATTTCCTTTACTGCTGTATTCCACGTCATTTATTGTTAATGATGTGTATTTTTCAAATGCCGTTTTATATTCCCATGGCCATATAATTGCGGATTCTGATGTGTGAATATAATAATCCTTGTAACGATCGCCTGTTTTTTGTGGATCTTCTTTTTCTTTGAGAAGTGATGGAAACAATGCTGTACCTGCAATTACGATTACCGCAAAACACGCCGCAATAGAGCCCCATTTAAGCCAAGGGCTGAATTTAGACTTCTTTTTGTTTTCTGTCGCTGCTGTGATAAGATCGTCATCGATATGACCAACTGAATTGATAATTCTCGGTGTTTTCATATTTCAACGCCCTCCTTAATCAGATAGTCTTTCAGTTTGTTTCGGGTGTAGAACAACATGTTCTTCACCTTACTTTCGGTAAAGGAATAATGCTCTGCAATTTCCTTGACAGAATCAAAGAAATAATATTTGCGGATAAATACATTTCGAACATCTTCTTTTTGTGTGCGTAGGAACTGACTGATCAGTCTACCGACATCCTCGTCGCTTACATCGGGAGCATATCGCTCATCAGGCAATACAGCCGAAAGCTCATCTAAGGACAAAATCACATCCGCTGATCTTTTTTCACGTTTCAGAAACTCCAACCGCTTCAAAGACAAATTTCTTGCGATTCTGCAAACAAAAGCCATAAAGTTGTCTGGTCTTGTAGGGGGAATGGCATTCCAAACCCCAATATATGTATCGTTGACACATTCTTCGGAATCTTCACGGTTACTCAGAATGTTGTATGCGATACTGTGACAGAGCTTGCCGTATTTCACATTGGTTTCCGTAATTGCCTGTTCGTTTCTGTCAAAGTAGAGATCTATAATTTGCTGATCTTCCATGTTGCTCACCTCCTCGTTCAGCCTGAAAGCGCTTTCATCTATTAAGTACGTTTTTGCATGCTGTTGGTCTTATGAAAATCAAAATCTTTTTTAAATTATACCACTTTTCATTAGTGCTTTCAATATGTAAAGCCCGAAAATCGGGCTTTGGGTCAGATGCCTACGACGTTCCAAATATACAGCGGCGCAGTCAGCGTAAACAGCAGACATCCGAAGATGATTGCAACAGGAGTCCACTCGAACTGTCCATGTTTGCGATATTCTAAATATAAAGTACCTATCTTCACGAACAGCAGAATTACCAGTACGACATCCAGCACGGGGAATACAACGTTGTTCACAATGGACTTGATCTGGGACTTTGCATCATTCCATGTGGACTGGATTGCACCCGAAACATCGCCCTCTGCGTAGGCGGTCATTACCATCATATTGGCAACAGCCATAGAGCTGATAACCGTTGCAATGACCTTGTTTTTTACCTTTGTGAGCTTATTCATTCACATCACCCTCCATTTCCACCAGTTTGCCTGCCAGCACAGTTCTGGCATTGTCAAATTCATAGGAACAGGTTGACAGCAGCACAAGCCTGTCCTGTTCTGTCAGTTCCATATTCTCATAGATTCGTGAAATTTCCTTGAGTCTGGGAATCCATTCGGATACTTCACGATAGCCATTGTAGATTTCGTCGTGCCAATCCGTCACAGCTACAGAAAAGAAGTCCAGTCTGTACACAGAATCCGCAGTATACACCCAACCGTAGGGATGACTGTCATAGTAACTCTTTTCCTTGAATCTGCACACGTTGGCAAACATACTGCCGTTCTTCATGTTGTGGCCGTACAGGATGTTAAAGTTGTTCTGGAAACGGTTTTCACAGCGGAAATCCAGTTCAATACATCCGCATTTCAGACTGCGTCCATCCGTTCCGTGCGTGAGATAGAAATCATTGTCCTTTCCCTGCATGATCGGATAGTTGATGTTTGTATCAGGAACATAAATCCAGCCGATGGCATCGGGATAGGTTTCCTGCATCTCCTGTGCCTGTTCCATCAGTTCCTCCATGACTTCTCTTGGCAGCGTTGTCTGCGTTGCCACAGATGTTTCCGGATTCACAGTTTCTACAGCAAATCCTGCCTCAATACCGGCTGTAGTCGTAGTGGTAACAGTAGTTTCTTCAGTATTCAGATCTTCCTCCGAATAATCCAAAGCATTCTGTACTTCAGCCGATGGCATAAAGGGTTGCAGTTCTTCTTCAGCGTTTTTCTGTGCAATATCGTCCTTTGTAAGCAGATACGCTCCTCCCAAAAGGAGGGTGGCTGCCGAAGCAACCGCCAGAATGCCAATGGTTTTCTTTTTCATGTGTTATTCCTCGCTTTCAATAAAATCGGGACAGAGTGCTGCATAATCGTCAGCATCGTCCTTTTTCTTTCTGCCCATTCTTGCTTCTCTTATCATTGCAAAAATCATAAGTGCCACACCTGCAGAAATCAGAGCAATACCGGGCAGTCTGCTTGTGGTATCACCTGTAGGTGTGTCGGGAGTATCGGGAATCGGCTCGTCATACATCACAACAGGTGTTACCGTACCGTCTGCATTGACTGTGAAATCAATGGAGTTTGCGATAGTATAACCATCGGGTGCTGCTGTTTCTGTGAGTGTATAGGTCTTGCCTGCAATAAGCTGTGCCTCAATATAGTGAGGTTCGTTGGTGGATACCCATTCCTCCACCACATTGCACTTATCGTCAATGATCTGAAGCGTTGCACCTGCAAGCTCGTTGTCCGTTGTAATATCACGCTTGCTGATTTCTACCTTTGTGGTGTTGTCCACCATCACAATGAGAGGGTGTCCGTCCTCAGTAGCTGCTGTTGCTTCTACATTCTCAACCTTGACAGAACCATCCTCGAATACTTCAAAAGAGATATCCGTTGCAATAACATATCCGTCAGGAGCCGCAGTTTCCTTGAGAGTGTACTTACCAGCCTTAAGCTCGCTGATTACATGGTTTGTACCATCGGATACCCATTCATCAACGACTTCGCCATTCTCATTCACAAGCTGCATCTCTGCACCTGCAAGCTCTGAACCGTAGATGTCCTGCTTGCTGATTTCTACCGTAATCGCCTCGTTTTCAGCTGTGATTTCGACGGTATCGCCGTCCTCATTGATTGTTACAGGATACTGTTTATCCGAGAAAATATATCCGTCGGGAGCCTGAATCTCGCAGATCACATATTCACCATAAGGGATTTCTGTGAATTCAAAGTAGCCTGTTTCATCGGAGACAGCAGTCTTGATAGCGGTATTGGCTGTAAACACGGTGGTATCTGTTGCAAAGAGACCGAAGACTGCATTTGCAAGGGGGTCATCGTCCTCGTTTACCTTGTAGCCGTTTGCATTACCACGCTTGAGACGGTTTTCAAAGGTGCCACAGTCGATATTGACTGTGGTCATTTCCTGTCCCATATACTCAAAATTCACGAGATACTTCTCGCCGTTAAGCATATAGTGTTCATCGGTTGCGATTTCATGTACATAGTAGCGACCAAACGGAAGCTGTGCATCAAACTTTGCAGTCATGTCTTCACTGAGAGATACCTCTGCAATCATGCCGTTTTCGGGAATCACAGAGCCGTCCGCTGCAGTGATGACTTCATCTGCAAACAGTCCAAAACGGACAAAGCGATATTCATCATTCTCACCAAGCCCGAAAAGCTCATCGTACTCCATAAACTTGGAGAGCGTAATCTCCACCTCCTGATAGTCATTGACAAATGCCTGATTCACCGTATCTCTCACCTCGATTTCCTGTCCTGCATAGGTCAGTTCTACTGCTTCGGAAACAGCATTCTGAACGTAACCGTAAGGAGCCTTGATTTCCTTTACCTCGTACTTGCCGAGATAGAGCAGATCGCTCTCTGCATAGCCGTTTGCATCGGTTGTAACGGTTGCTACAACATCACCCTTCTTTGCACGGATAGTGCCGTCAGCGGTTACAATATCCTCTGCAGCTGTGATTTCAAATACCGCACCTGCAAGTCCTGTTTCCTCAAATACGGGAGTATAGGTGGTTTCGCCTGCGATTACAGATGTGAATACATCACCGGACTTCTGCACGGAAATCTTACCCTTCTGGGGCTTGTTTGTCTTTTCAACTACGACTGTATCCACCGTACCGTCAATTGTGAACGGTACAGGTGTGCTGTCGAGAACATAACCGTTTGCGGACTGTACCTCATGAAGCTCGTAATTGCCGTAGACAAGCTCATTCGGGAGCATAAGTGT
>JAFWWU010000103.1 GCA_017523285.1 Ruminococcus sp. | reverse complement strand
TTTGAAAAGTTGAAAATCAATGTGGATAAATGAACCGAAACTGTAAACAATAACTTTATATTGTGGAAACTCATTCCGCAATAACGAGTGTGCCGTATAGTACAATTTGTAATTTACGGTATTTTTCAGAAAGGAATTTATTTATCTATGAAAAAGCTTATGGCAATTAATGCGGCAGCAATAATGATTTGCTGTATGTTTACAGGCTGTGGCAGAAGAGATGACGAAAATAAGGAATCTTCGATGAATTCAGAAGTTTCTGTTGCTGATACTACTGCTGCGACAACTGACGACAGAAGCTCAGATGACGGAATGATTGATAAGGACGGCGACGGTATTATCAATGATGTTGAAAATGCAGGCGAAGACATAATTGACGGTGTCGGTGATGCAGTTGAAGATGTGATTGACGGTTCTGACGGAACTTCAACAACAGCTGATACAAAGACAACTGAAACACAGACAACAGCTTCACGTTCACGCAGATAATATATATCGGAAGAATCGGGGTGTCGGTTTTATATCCGATGCCCCATGTTTTATTTTCAATCACAATATACAAATATTGCTTGAAATTTTGTATATTGTTGTTATATGTGAAATTTTGAAGGAAATATTGATTTTTTAATGAGAATATGATATAATGTTATTAATTTGTTTTTTTGTGTGAATTAATTGAATTTAATATAAATATTCTGGAGGAAATTTTTAATGTGTGGAATAGTTGGATACGTAGGTTACAGGGATTGTACCGAAGTTCTCGTTGACGCTTTATCAAAGCTTGAATACAGAGGTTATGATTCAGCAGGTATTGCCGTTTTTGAAAACGAGGAAATCAAGGTTGCAAAATCAAAGGGCAGACTTGCAGACCTTACAGCTAAAATGGAAAAAGAGGGTATGCTTCACGGTACATCGGGTATCGGACATACACGATGGGCTACTCATGGTGAGCCATCAGACAGAAACTCTCACCCTCACGGCGGTGAAAGAGTTACTATCGTACATAACGGAATTATCGAAAACTATAAATCAATCAAGGATTTTCTTCTCGGCGTGGGAAGATGCTTCAAGAGTGACACTGATACAGAAGTAATTGCTCAGCTTCTTGATTATTATTATGACGGTGACCCTGTTCATACAATTTCAAAGGTTGTAAGAGAGATTGAAGGCTCTTATGCTCTCGGAATTGTATTTGAGGATTTCCCTGATACAGTTTTTGCTATCAGAAGAGAAAGTCCGCTTATTGTCGGAATAGGCGAAAATGAAAGTTTTATTGCTTCCGATGTACCTGCAATTCTCAAATATACAAAGAATTATTATCTGCTTGAACATGATGAGATCGCTGTTTTAAGTAAATACAGCACAAAAATTTACGATCTTCATTACAGACAGATTGAAAAAGAACTCAAAACTGCTGACTGGGATATGGACGCTGCTGAAAAATGCGGATTTGAGCATTTTATGCTTAAGGAAATATTTGAACAGCCGACAGCTATCAAAACAACAATTACTCCAAGAATTGTTGACGGACTTCCTAACCTTGAGGAATGTGGAATTACTCCCGAAATCCTCAATGGTTTCAGCAATATTCATGTTGTTGCCTGCGAACTGCTATGCACGCAGGTATGGTAGGAAAATATGTTATCGAAAAGCTTGCAAGAGTTCCTGTAAATGTTGATATTGCATCTGAATTCAGATACAGAGCTCCGCTTGTTACTGATAAGGACCTTGTTATTATTATTTCTCAGTCGGGCGAAACAGCCGACAGCCTTGCGGCAATGCGTCTTGCAAAGAAGCTCGGTGCAAAGACTCTTGCTATTGTAAACGCAAAGGGAAGTTCTATTGCCCGTGAAGCAGATATGCTTATCTATACTCACGCAGGTCCTGAGATTGCCGTTGCTTCAACAAAGGCTTATATGGTACAGATTGCTGTTATGTATCTTTTCGCATTTGAGATTGCACTTGCAAAGGGTACGATTGATGAAGCTGAATGCCGCAGACTTACTTCGCTTTTACAGAAAACACCTGAAATGATTGAGAAAATTCTCGAATCAAAGGCAGAAACACAGCATATTGCTTCATCACTTATTGTAGCTGACAGTCTTTTATACATAGGCAGAGGACTTGACTATGCTCTCAGTATGGAGGGTTCGCTCAAGCTCAAAGAAATCTCATACATTCATTCTGAATCCTATGCAGCAGGAGAACTCAAGCATGGTACAATTTCTCTTATCAGTGACGGAACTCCTGTAATTGCAGTAGCAACTCAGTCAGAGCTTTTTGATAAGACTATCAGCAATATAAAGGAAGTTAAGGCAAGAGGTGCTAAGGTTACAATTATTTGTCGTGAGGATTACTGTCCTGACGCAGATATAGCTGATTACAAATTCGGACTTCCTGATTTTGATGATCTGCTTATGCCTATGATTGCAGTTGTACCGCTTCAGCTTATAGCTTATTATACATCTGTATTGAAGGGGAACGATGTTGATAAGCCAAGAAATCTTGCAAAATCTGTAACTGTTGAATAAAAAATACATATCAAGCTCAGGGGGAGGGCGATTATATCATTGCTTTAACTCTGGGCTTTTTGTATAACGGAGGATTAAAAAATGAAATTTAAGAAAAATTGTGCCGCATTGCTTGCTTCTGTGATTGCGGCAGCGGCATTTCCTGCTAATCTGAATGTATATGCAGAGGGTGAAAATGTCAGATCAGGCAATTATGTGTATTCGGTAAACGAGGACGGAACAATTACTTTTGAAAATTATAAGGGTACTGAAACAGAAGTAAAGATTCCTGATACTATTGACGGTAAAACAGTTGTAACACTCGGTGCAAAAGCTTTTGCAGATAATACGACTGTAAAGTCTGTTGCTTTGTGTGACAGCATTTCTTCAATTGACTATAAGTCATTTCTCGGATGCACCTCTCTTGAAAAAATCGAAGTAAACGATACAAATAAGAACTATGATGTAATTGACGGCGTTCTTTACAATGAGGGGGCAAAACAGCTTCTTCTCTATCCTGTTGCAAAAAGCGGAAGTGAATTTGTAATTCCCGATACTGTTGATACAATCGGTAAAGCCGCTATGTATGAAACATCACTTGAAAAAATTACATTCCCTGCATCTCTTACATATATAGAGCATCATGGTGTTTCATACAATTCAAAGCTTAAGGAAGCTGATCTTTCGGGAACTGCTGTTGATGAGCTTGGAGATCTTGCATTTACATACTGCACAGCTCTTGAAGATGTGAAACTCTCAGATAAGCTTGAAAATATTGGTTCAGCGGCTTTTGCAGGATGCAGCTCTCTTGAAGAGATCGATATTCCGTTCAGTGTTATTACAATCGGGCAGAATGCTTTTGCAGGCACAGCAATGAAAAGCATTATTATTCCGTCAACTGTTCAGGAAATAGGCTATTGTGCTTTTGGATATGATGAGGAGCTTAAACCAATATCAGACTTTGTAATCTATGGTGTTTCAAGCTCAATGGCACATACATATGCAAAAGACGTAGACCAGGAATATGACTACGAAAACGATTTTGAATTTATTTCAATAAATGAGATTGACGGCGAAACAGGAAAACTCAGAACAAAAAAAGACGGAGTTGTTGAATACGCAATTGAGAATGATCAGGTTTATATTGTAGGATTTGATACACTTGTTGCCGATCCTGTTATTCCGTCAGAAATTGAGGGTCTGCCTGTAACAAGAATTTATATGGGTGCATTTTTTACAAGTGTTGCCGAAAAGATTGTGATTCCTGATACTGTTAAGGTTATTGATAAAATGGCTTTTACAGATTGCTCAAAGCTTAAAGAAATTGTAATTCCCGAAGGTGTTGAAATAATCGGCGATGAGGTTTTCGCAGGCTGTTCATCACTTGAAAAAATTACTATCCCTGCATCTGTCAAGGAAATCGGAAAAAATCTTTTCGATAGCTGTACAATGCTTGCAGAAATAGAGGTTGCTGAGGGAAATACAATTTTATCCTCAGATAAGGGAATACTTTTTGATAAAAATAAGGAAACTCTTATAAGATATCCTTATGCACTTAAGGCTGAAAGCTATAAAATTCCCGATGGGGTAAAGAAAATAGGAGGATATGCGTTCCTTGATGTAAAAAATCTTAAATCTGTTGAGCTTAACAAGGTTATAGAAATTGCTCCTATGGCTTTCTGCGGATGTTCCAATATCAAGGAAATGAAAATTCCCGAAACAGTTACAAAAATTGATGAATATGCTTTTTACGACTGTACCGGACTTAAATCAATAAGACTTCACGATAAACTCCAGACTATCGGAAAAGACGCTTTCGGTTATGTTGAAAAATCCGACCACAGCGGCTCACAGCTTCTTAATGATTTCAAGATATTTGCAGATAAAGGCTCAAAGGCAGAGACTTATGCAAAAGAAAATCATATTGAATGCGTAACAGGTTCAATTGAAATTCTGGGTAAGAATATAAATAAGGGATTTTTCGGAGTTATTATTGCTGCGGTTGTTGCTTTGATTGCTTTTGTTTTATCAAAACCGATATCAAAGAGCATTAAAAATAAGAAAGCTGAAAAAGCTCGTGAAGAAAGCAAGAAAAATGCAGATAAAAACATCGGTGAGGATCCCGATAATGAAGAATATGAGAGCATTCTCGATGATGAGAAATCTGACAGTGAGGAAAAATAAATGAAAATGAATTTTAAGAAAATATTTTCAGGCGCTATTGCTTCTGTTATGATGCTTGCTATGTCAGCGGCTTCTTTTTCGGCTTACGCAGAGGGCGATGATGAGATTATAAGTGACGGAAATCTTGAGTTCAAATATATAGACGGCGGTGTTGAAATTGTAGGCTGCGATACGTCTGTAACAGAGCTTAACATACAGGAGCGTCTTAACGGATATTCTGTTATTAAAATCGGAGCAGAAGCGTTCAGAGATTGTGCAAAGCTGAAAAAAGTAACACTTCCTGAAACAGTTAAAACGATTGATTCTGCCGCATTTATGAATTGTTATTCGCTTGAAGAAATAAATATCAGCGGAGCGATTGATACTCTCGGAGAATGTGTTTTCTGGAATTGTGCGATGCTTGACGGTGTTGAACTTAAAGGCGAGCTTCAAAGTATTCCTTCGGGTACGTTCTATAACTGCCAGCTTCTTACCGGGGTAGATATTCCTGAAAGTGTTACATATATCGGCGCAAGTGCGTTTGATAACTGTATTACAATGGAAAAAATTGAAATTCCTGAGAGTGTAACAATAATTGATGCAAATGCGTTCAGAAACTGTTATCTTATCGATAAGCTTAATCTTCCACCAGGTCTTACAGGTATAGGCGGCGGAGCGTTTATAAACTGTTATAATCTCAGTGAAATTACACTTGCGGAGAGTAATTCGGTATATACCGTTGAAAACAACATTCTTTATGATAAGCAGAAAACAACTATTTTAACATCGGCTCCTCTTGCGATAAACGGAAAGGTTGAAATTCCACGCACTGTAAAAACAATTCAGGCTTATGCGTTTGCAGGCTGTACAGAGCTTGAAGCGATTGATATTCCTGCAAGCATAAGTGTTATTGACGAGGGTACTTTCAGCTATTGCAGTTCTCTTACTGAAGTTAAGGTTCCTGATGGAGTCAAAGAAATCGGAGTAATGGCATTTTCAAACTGTGATAAGCTTGTTAAGGTACAGCTCCCTGCTACACTTAATACTATCGGACAGATGGCATTTTATCACAATACAAGTCTTGAAAGCGTTAATTTTATGGGCGCACTTAAAAGTATCGGTGACGGAGCGTTTCTTGACTGCCATTCGCTGAAAAGTGTTACAATACCGAAAAATGTTGAAACAATAGGACAGTATGCTTTTGGCTATAAATCTGTAAATGACGGTCAGTCTGCTGTTCTTATAGCCGATTTTGTAATGAATGTAATCGAAGGCTCAAGTGCTGAAAAATATGCAAAATCAAATGATGTTGATTATAAAGCAGCTGATTCGGGCTTGAAAAAGGTTGTATTTATTGTAATCTGTGTCGGAGCTGTAATTCTTATTTCTGTAATCGTTGTTGTGATTGTCAGAAAGGACAAGAAAAAGCCTGAGACAGAAGCAAAAAAAGCTGAAGAGGAAGAACCGATTGACGAAGAGGGATACGAAAGTATTCTCGGAGAAGAATCTTCCGAAAATGAAGAATATATTGCAGAAGAATCAGAAGATGAATAAACAAACAGCACCGATTGATTGAAATCGGTGCTGTTTGTTTCTGAAATAAATGCAAAAAGCCGGTTACCTTATTATAATGTAGTAACCGACCTTTTGCTTGTGGGGATTTTATTTAGAATTGAAGTATGGGTAGTTTCCTGTGCTTGCAAGCGAGTAATAAATCAATATACATGAAGCGTCGCCTGCATTGATATCGCCGTCACAGTTTACATCACAGGCTTTGCGTTCCTTTAATGAGTAAGTAACTACTTCGCCTGTTGCAAGTGCGGCATAATTTGTAAGTGCAATTGAAGCGTCAGCGGCATCAACAACGCCGTTGCCGTCTATATCACCATAACTGTAAGGAGTACCGTCATTATATATCGGAGTATATTCTCCGTCATATCCTCTTGAGTTTCCGAGGAAGAGCTGTACCCAATAATATGCTCCGTCCTTGCAATAACATCCTATGCCTATGTGTGTATAGTCTTTGGATAGGATATTATTTCTGTGACCTTCGGAATTCATCCATTGCGATAAGGCACTTTCTACTGAATGAGAATAATTCATAGCAATATTTTCGCCTGCGTTGCTATAACCGACGTTTTCTATAATACTGAAACAACTTGAACCGTCAGGGCGTGAATGCGAAAAAGCTGAAGAGATTTCGACAGCTCTTATATTAGCTTTTTCGCATGCAAGGGGAAGTAATTTTAAAGGAGGAAGAGAAATTTTTTCACGCTGTTGATTAATAAGCGAAAGCATAGCTTCAGCTTCGCCCTGGCGTTCAAAGGCATGTGCGGTATTGAGAGTTGAAATGTTTTTAAAATCAGGAATTATAATAATTGTACATAAAATCATAAGTGATATTATAGATGAAAGAAATCGTTTCATTGTTATCTACCTTCTTATATGTATAATTCATTCGTTTATTCTTCTTGATATGTAGTCTGAGCTTGCCAGAACGTGTTGAAGTCCATCGGGAGTTCGGGGCTCTTGTGGCTGATATACCATTCGAGAGCAATTGCATCGAGAACTGTAAGACCGCCGTCAGCAAGGCAATCAGCTGCTTCTACCTGAAGATCGTTCAGCATAACTTTTCCTGCGAGGTGTTCACGGAGGATAACGAGGTCGAATGTATCAACTTCTGCATCGCCTGTGAGGTCACCTTCACATTCAGGTACTATATAATATCTCTGTGGATAGTATTCATCATAGAATACTTCATTTGATTTGATAAATAACTGAGTCCAGTACCATCTGTAATCAGCGTGTGGTGCATAAGTAAGACCAACGCCTACATGTGTGAAATCAGGATTCATAATGTTAGCTCTGTGTCCTGGGGAAGCGAGCCACTGTTCAACAACTTCTTCAGGTGTTCCATAGCCAGCAGCTAAGTTTTCTGCGGAAGAAAGTGTGAAAATGCTGAAATCCTTGAGAACTGCACTGAAAAGCAATCCGCCCGGACGGAAATGAGTAAATGAAACAACGCTTTCATTAGCTCTTACAGTAGCTGCGTCGCGGAGGATAGGGACTGTTTTAAGAGGTTTTAATCCTTCCTTCATTCTTGCTTCATTAATAAGAATAACAACCTCATCGGTCATCCCGAGGAAGTCGTATTGAGAATCCTGAGCCTGAGAGCTTCTTGTGAAGCTGCCTAAAAATAATACAAACACTAATGAAAGTGAGAGTATTGAAATGATTTTTCTTTTTTTCATAAATAATCACCTCTAAACCTTTTATGGTATTTATGATAACGTGGTTTGTTTTCTGTCATTATTATACCACAAGGAAAATAAAAATGGAATAGATTTTTTTCTGATTGTATAAAATGCTAATCGAAATCTACTATTTTCACAATGATAGTGAATTGATATTGTTGCAAGTGCATAAATATAGAGTGTATTGTTTTGGATTTTTATTACCGCTTGTAGAAACGGTGTTTTTTCTTTGGTGATTTCTCACTAAAGACGTATTTTAGGGGATAGTTCGATTTTGACAAAAATAATGTTTTACAGATTGTATAAAAAATAAGTTAAATCCTCTTTGTCTAAAGTGGTTAAAAAGATATATATTTATAATGGATTTTTTATTTTCTCGTTAATTGATTTTATCAGATGTTTCGGGGAATATTCTGATGGGCTTTTCAGGTTTTTTAGCAATCTGAAAAGAATGTATATAAAATATTGCATAAACTATAATATGTAAATGAGTGTGCGTTTTGTGAGTTGTATATATTTTTGTTTTATAATTCGACATATTATTGACTTTATCGAGGTTTTGTGATAAAATTTATAAAGTTGAATAATATTTCAATATAATTATTTTTTTCATGGAGGTTATGACAAATGGCTTTTTGTAAGAATTGCGGTAAAGAATTACCGGAAAATGGGGTGTGCGAATGCGGTGCTGTTGCAACTCCAATCGAAGAAGTAAAGGAAGAAATCAAAGAGGTTAAGGAAGAAGTAGCACAGGCTGTTGAAACAGTAACAGAAAATGTTGCTGAAGCAGTATCAGCTAACAATGCTCCTGCAACATCAGGCGGTACTGATGTTAAGATGCTCGCTATTATCGGCGGTGCAGCAGTAGTTGGTCTTATCATTATCATTGCTCTCTTCTCAGCAATTTTTGGCGGCGGATATAAGAAGCCAGTTGAAAAGTACTTCAAGGCTCTCCAGAAAGCTGATATGGACAAGTATCTTGAATGTTTCTGTGATGATGTAGCTGAAGAGTATGAAGAAATTATCGATGATCGTTATGATGATGAATTCGAAGACTATATTGAAGGCATGATTGATGCTCTTGAAGATGATTACGGTAAGAATATCAAGTTCAAGGTTAAGTTCGAAGAAAAGGACGAAATGAAGAACAGAGATATCAAGGATTATGAAGATACACTTGATGTAGATATCTCAAAGGGTTATGAAGTTAAATTCACTCTTACAGTAAAGGGTAAGAAGGATAAGGACGAGCTTGATTTCGTTGCTTTAGTTGGTAAGGTTGATGGCGAGGGCTGGAAGCTTTTAGAAACTCCTTATGAAGATGATTAATCAGAACTAACCATATGTAATAAAAGCGGCTGAAAAACAGCCGCTTTATTTTATGTATTGAATTACGAATAAAAACAAAAAACGGATATTGACGCATGAGCGTAATATCCGTGCTTTTTTTGATGTTAAGGCTGCTGATTACTTAACGATGAACTTATCGATAGCCTTTAAGAAGTCATCAGCATTGTCTGTGTGTGCGTTAAGCTCAATTGGCTTAGAAAGGTCGAGGCTGAAAATACCCATAATTGACTTTGCGTCGATAGCGTATCTGCCTGAAACGAGGTCAATGTCAAAATCATAACGCATAACGATGTTTACGAAATCCTTTACGTCGTTGATTGCCTGAAGTGCAACTGTTGTCTTTGTCATAAATTATTTACCTCCTCGGAAAATCTTGTCTGAATTGTAGGCAAAACCGTACATAATGTGCGGTGTTGCCTGAGTGTGTTATACAGTATCTTTACTGCACCTTCATAATAACACCAAATAAAAATAAAGTCAAGGGGGTTGAGTTATTTTCAGCAATTTAGTATAATGAAAAGAGGGAAAACAAAATCTTTTTATTCACTACGAATAATTATTTAAAGTGCATAAAACATATTTGTTGAATTTATGCAGACTAAACATAACGGAGATAATATATTATAATGGAAAACATATTCTTTCTCACTTTTGGATGTAAGGTTAATTATTATGAAACCGAATGTATGAAATCGCTCTTTTCAAATCGGGGTTATAATGTTGTAAAGGAGTATAAAACAGCAGATGCTGTGATAATTAATTCCTGTACGGTAACGGCTTCGGGTGACAGCAGAGTTTTCACTGCACTGAAAAAAATAAGAAAAGCATTGCCTGATGCTGTTATTGCTCTTACAGGATGTTATCCTCAGGCTTTCAGTAAGGAAGTGGAGAAAATATCCGAAGCTGATATAATTATGGGGACGAAGCGACGTTCTGAGATAGTTGATATTATTGAAGAATTTGTGAAAAATAATCAGAAAAAAGTGATTATATCCGAATATAAATCCGATGATGAATTTGAATGCCTGACTTGTACGGAATTCAGGGAAAATACAAGAGCTTTTGTAAAAATTCAGGACGGCTGTAATCAGTTCTGTTCATACTGCATAATACCGTATGCAAGGGGAAGATGTCGCTCTAAGCCGATAGATGTTCTGAGGGAAGAGGTTGAAAAAATTGCGGCAGGCGGAGTAAAGGAGATTGTTCTTTCGGGAATTAATCTTGCGTTTTATGGTAAAGAGTTCGGTCTTACACTTGCTGATGCGGTTGAGGTTTGCTGTGAAACGGAGGGTATAGAACGAGTTCGGCTTGGTTCGCTTGAACCTGAAATGATGTCGGATAATCAGCTTGAACGCATGGCGGCTCAGGAAAAATTCTGTCCGCAGTTTCATCTTTCCCTGCAAAGCGGCTGTACGCGAACTCTGAAAGCGATGAACAGAAAATATACAGCCGAGGAATACAGCGAGCTTGTTGACAGAATACGGAATATATTTCTGCAATGTGCAATAACAACCGATGTTATGGTAGGATTTCCTGATGAAACAGATGAGGATTTTGCGGAATCGGTGAAATTTGTTGAAAAAATCCGTTTCAGCAAGGTACATGTTTTCAGATATTCAAGACGCAGAGGTACGGTTGCTGACAGGATGAAAAATCAGATATCCGAACAGGTGAAATCTGAAAGATGGCATATAATGAATGACGCTGTAAAAAAATCGCAGGCTGAATATATGAAATCGCTTGTCGGGAAAGAAGTTAAAGTGCTGTTTGAACGTGAAAACTGCATAGATTTTCACCAGGGACATGCACCTGATTATACATTAGTAAAAATTCCGAGAAAAAATTGCAAAAAAAGTTTGCGTAATGAGATTTTTTGTGTTAAAATAAAAGAGAGTGATTTTGATTGCTGTATCGGTGAACTGATAGAGAATTGAAATCCATTGGCTGTACCGCAAAACAGCAGCTTAGTTAATTTTATTTGCGGAGAAATGGAGCATTAAAATGTCTGTGTTCAGAATTTATGTTGAAAAGAAACCCGAATTTGCCGTAGAGGCTCAGTCAGTGCTTAACGACGTTCAGACAGCTTTGAGATTGAGCATCTCAGGAATAAGAATTCTTAATAGATATGACGTTGATAAGCTTAGTCAGGAGGATTTTGAAGCGTCGATAAATACAGTTTTCTCCGAGCCTGCTGTTGACGTTACATATACAGAGCTCCCTGAAATAAGCGGAAATCAGAGAGTATTTGCAGTTGAATATCTTCCCGGACAGTTTGACCAGAGAGCTGACAGCTGTGAACAGTGTATTCAGATTTTAAGACAGGGCGAGCGTTGCCGTGTAAAGAATGCAAGAGTTTATATTGTAAACGGAAACATTACAGATTCAGAGTTTGACAAGCTCAAAGCATATATCATCAACCCCGTTGAAAGCCGTGAAGCTTCACTCGATACAGTAAGAAGCCTTGACACAAAATATGATATTCCTACAACAGTAGAAGAGCTTGAAGGCTTTATTATGCTCAATGATGCAGGTCTTAACGCTTTCGTTGAAAAGTTCGGACTTGCAATGGACTTCGATGATATCAAATTCTGTCAGGATTATTTCCGAAACACAGAAAAGAGAAATCCTACAATTACAGAAATCAGAATGATTGATACATACTGGTCTGACCACTGCCGTCATACTACATTCCTTACAAATGTAAAGAATGTTGATATCAAGACTCCTTACATCAAGGAAACATATGATATGTATCTAGACGTAAGAAAGGAACTCGGACGTGAAGAAAAGCCTGTAACTCTTATGGATATCGCTACTCTTGCAGCAAAGAAGCTTAAGGCTGACGGACTTATGCCTGACCTTGACGAGAGTGAAGAAATCAATGCATGTTCAGTAAAAATCAAGGTTGATATCGATGGTGAGCTTCAGGACTGGATTCTCATGTTCAAGAATGAAACATATAACCACCCGACAGAAATCGAGCCATTCGGTGGTGCGGCAACATGTCTTGGCGGTGCTATCCGTGATCCGCTTTCAGGACGTTCTTATGTATATCAGGCAATGCGTGTAACAGGTGCGGCAAATCCGCTTGTTCCTGTTGAAGATACAATCACAGGTAAACTCCCACAGAGAAAGATTACAGTCGGTGCGGCTAATGGTTACAGCTCATACGGTAACCAGATTGGTCTTGCAACAGGTCATGTTTCTGAAATCTATCATCCGGGATATGTTGCAAAGCGTCTTGAAATCGGTGCGGTAGTTGGTGCTGCTCCTGCTGAAAATATCAGACGTGAAGCTCCTGTTGCAGGAGATGTAGTTGTACTCCTCGGCGGTAAGACAGGCCGTGACGGCTGCGGCGGTGCAACAGGTTCATCAAAGTCACATACTCTTGAATCACTTGAAAGCTGTGGCGCAGAAGTTCAGAAGGGTAATCCGCCTGAAGAAAGAAAGCTCCAGCGTCTTTTCAGAAATCCTGAGGTTACAAGAATGATAAAGCGTTGTAATGACTTCGGTGCAGGCGGTGTATCGGTTGCTATCGGTGAGCTTACAGACGGACTTATCATCAATCTCAATGCAGTTCCTAAGAAGTATGAGGGACTTGACGGTACAGAAATCGCAATCAGTGAATCACAGGAGAGAATGGCTGTTGTTATTGCTCCTGAGGATCTTGATAAATTCATGGAAGAGGCTAAGAAAGAAAACCTTGAAGCAACTCTTGTTGCTGATGTTGTTGCAGAGCCACGTCTTAAGATGAACTGGAACGGCAATACTATTGTAGATCTTTCAAGAGAATTCCTTAACTCAAACGGTGCATCAAAGTATACAGATATAGTTATCGAAGAGCCTACAAATGAAAGCAAGGTTGAGGTTACAGACTGTGCAGACAGTTGGACAGAGCTTATGGCTAACCTTAATGTCTGCTCACAGAAGGGACTTGTTGAGAAGTTTGACTCAACAATCGGCGCAGGCACAGTATTAATGCCATACGGCGGTGTATATCAGCTTTCACCATCACAGGCTATGGCTGCTAAAATTCCTGTACTTGAAGGCGAAACAAATACATGCTCAATTATGGGCTGGGGATATAATCCTGTTATTTCTGAAAAGAGTCCGTATCACGGTGCAATGACTGCTGTTATCGAATCAATTGCAAAGGTTGTTGCGGCAGGCGGTACTTACAAGAAATGCTGGCTCACATTCCAGGAATATTTTGAAAGAACTCAGAATGACCCTAAGAGATGGGGCAAGCCTCTTGCAGCACTTCTCGGTGCATTCAAGGCTCAGCTTGAAATGGGCTGCGGTGCAATCGGCGGTAAGGACTCAATGTCAGGTACATTTGAGCAGATTGATGTTCCGCCAACACTTGTTTCATTTGCTGTTTCAACAGCTAAGGCTGATAAGGTTATTTCAACTGAATTCAAGACAGCAGGAAGCAAGGTAATTATGCTTACTCCTGATTACGATGAAAACGGACTTCCTGTATTTGACAGCGTAAAGGCTGTATTCGATAAGGTTGAAGAAATCATTGCAGACGGCAGAGCAAACGCTGTATGGACAATCGGCTACGGCGGCGTTGCTGAGGGTATTGCCAAGATGTGCTTCGGTAATAAGATTGGTTTTGAGTTTACATCAAAGCTTACAGCACAGCAGCTCTTCAAGCCTTGCTATGGTTCATTCATCATTGAGCTTGCGGGTGATGCAAAGCAGGATGATAACGTAATCGGTGTTACAAGAAATGAATATAAGGTAATGAATTTTGATTATTCGATTAGTCTTGATTCATTACAGAGAACATGGGAAAGCAAGCTTGAACTCGTATTCCCATGCAGAATAAAGACAACTGATACTACTCCGCAGGAATACTCATATCCTACAACAAAGAAGCTTGCTCCTGCAATCAAGGCAGCTAAGCCAAGAGTTCTTATTCCTGTATTCCCTGGCACAAACTGTGAATACGATACAGCAAGAGCATTTGAAAAAGCAGGTGCGGTAGCTGAAACAATCGTTATCAGAAATATGGCGTCAGGCGATATCGAATCATCTGTTGAGCAGATTGAAAAGTCAATCAAGAATTCACAGATTATTATGATTCCAGGCGGATTCAGCGGCGGTGACGAGCCTGAGGGAAGCGGTAAGTTCATTACAGCATTCTTCCGTAATCCTAAGATTAAGGACGCTGTTCACGAACTCCTTAAGAATCGTGACGGACTTATGCTCGGTATCTGTAACGGCTTCCAGGCACTTATCAAGCTTGGTCTTGTACCATTCGGTGAAATCGTTGATATGACAGATGAATCACCTACACTCACATTCAATACTATCGCACGTCACCAGTCAATGATGGTAAATACAAGAATTGCTTCAAATAAATCCCCATGGCTTTACGGCTGTGAGGTAGGCGATATTCATACTATTCCGATTTCACATGGTGAAGGTCGATTTGTTGCTCCTCTCAGTCTTATCCAGCGTCTTGCAAACAACGGACAGATTGCTACACAGTATGTAGATATGGACGGCAAGCCTACAATGGATATCAGATACAATCCTAATACTTCAATTGACGCTATCGAGGGTATTACATCACCTGACGGACGTGTATTCGGTAAAATGGGACACAGTGAACGTAAGGGCGAAAATATCTGCAAGAATGTTCAGGGTAACAAGGACCAGAAAATTTTCGAAAGCGGCGTAGCTTACTTCAAATAATGATATTAAAAAATGACGATAAAGAATTTTTATCGTATATAAACATAACAAACAGGCGTATGCAAATTGCATACGCCTGTTGTTTTAATTTATTTTAACGATTACCAATATGTAAAAAGAATTCCTGCCAACGGTGAAAGTATAATCATAATAACAGAAAAGCTAAAGGATTCAACGGAAGTAAGAGTTGCACGCTGCTGAGATGGAAACATATCCTGTAAAATAGCATTGGTGCGAATTTGTAAAGCGTCATCGCCAATAGCTGCAATAAAGCCACCTAAAGTCATAATCAGGTATACGCTTGAATGTTCTGTCAATAATCCTGTCAGAACAAACAACAGTGATAGAGCAAATATCCATTTATATCTGATTTTAGTTAATTTAAGTATCAATTTTGAACCAACAATGCCACCCATTTCCATAAATAAAAGTGCAAATCCAAGCTGCCATTTTGATATTCCGCATTCAGGAAGCTTTGCTTGCAAAAAAAACAACAGTAATATATCAATGGCTCCGACAAATGAGTTGCATAACATTAATACCATACATTTATGCATTCCTTTGAAAAATGTCAGACTTTCCTTAAAGCAAGCGATTATTTTTTTCCAAATTGTATCTTCACTGTTATTTGACGGACGTTCTATACAAATTTCATGAAGAGATAATAGTACTATTATCTGTATTATACCTGTAATCAGACTTGTTCCGTAAGCAATACGATGACCGATTGTGAGTGCAAAGCCTGCACATAAAGTTGAAATACCACTGCATAACCGATAAATAATAAATTGATTCGACATATATTTTTCAAATTTATTATCCATTTTAACCTGTTTAAGCGAATCGTATGCAAGTGCATCACCCGAGCCTGATGAAAAGTTATAACTTAAAGCTCTGAACACAATAGACATGCATACCATAAAAAGATTACCCGAAAGAATCATAATAATATCGGAAATCATACCCATAATTGTGCTTGTAACGAGCATTTTTTTTCTTCCGAACACGTCTGCAAGAACTCCTGACGGAATTTCAAATATAAGGCTTGTGATGTGAAAAACAGTTTCGGCAATTCCTATTTCAACAAGGCTAAAGCCTCTTGCTGCAAGGATTGCAACCCATGCACCTGTCAGCGATAAGTTGCCCAGTACACTTGAAGTATATAATCTTGATAATTGTTTTTTAATGTTAAACATAAAAAATCTCCTTAACTTGAATTTTAAATCGTTAAGAAGATAATGCGCAGTTATTCAATTTGCAAAAAATCTCAGAAAAGTCAGATTTGAGCTTCTTTTTGACAAATTACCTTATAAAAGGGCGCACTATCCCCGTAAATGGGAAAAATGGAACCTTTTGTAAGCTGTACATTTGTCATTTTCCAAAACATCATACTGACTCCTTTCTTAATAATGGATTAATTATAACATATTAAAGTGAGGGTGTCAAGCGATGTTTTGTCATTTTTATTAGTTAACAGCATATTGTGTCGTATTATGTTTAAACGATTCGCAATTATTGAGAAAACACAAAAAGTCAGCACAAAATTTAATAAAAAGCAAAATATATCAGTTATAAAAGATTATTTATCATTGTTTATGTGAAAAAAATAGAGTATAATCAAGACAGTTGATAACAAATAGTAAATATAACGGCAATTAAAGCGAAAATTGCCTTAAATTTAAGATGGTGAAAATATTTTGTTGGAGGGAAATTCAAGATGAGAAATTCAAAACTCAGAAAGTGCATAGCTTCATTAACAGCTGCAGCACTTATGTCAACAGGTTCAATCGGAATGACAATGGCAGATTATAATGCAGGTAATGCTATTATCAATCCGAATATGCTTACAGCAGATGCGGCAAGCAGTGTAAGCATTATTGCAAGTAAGGGCTATCAGGAGGGCGCTTATGTAAAGTGGTCACCTGTAAGCGGTGCAACAGGCTATAATGTATACTGTGACGGTACACAGATTGATTCTATGCTTATAAGACAGTATCAGGGCTTTTTCAGAGCTGATATTGTAGGAATCAAGTCCGGAAATCACACAATTAAAATTGTTCCTGTTATAAACGGCTCAGAGGATACAGCAAATGCGGCTTCACAGCAGATAACATCAATTGCTCATGACAGAAGCGGATTTGCATTCAGCAAGGGCAAGGCTCTTGGAGCATATAACGGTGACGGTACACTTAAATCAGGTGCGGTAGTAGTATATGTAACAGATGCTACAAAGGATTCAGTCAAGGCTACAATCGGCGGAGCTTCTGTAACAGGATTACAGAATATCGTAAATGCCTGCCAGGACAGTTCAACTCCTGTTGCTATAAGATGTATCGGAAATATCACTGACCCATCAACACTTGACAAGGGCGATCTTCTTGTAGATAAGGTGAAATGCGGTCTTACAATTGAGGGTATCGGAAGCGATACAACATTCAACGGATTCGGTGTAAGAATAAAAGGCTCATCTGATGTTGAAGTCAGAAATCTTGGTCTTATGAACTGTGACAGTTCAGAGGGTGACAGCGTAGGACTCCAGCAGGATAATCAGTATTGCTGGGTGCATAACTGCGATTTCTTCTATGGTGATGCAGGTTCAGACGCTGACCAGGCTAAAGGCGACGGCGCTCTTGATACAAAAAAATCACAGTATGTAACACATTCATATAATCATTTCTGGGATTCAGGAAAAACACATCTTAATGGTAATGGTGATACAACACTCAACTATATTACATATCACCACAACTGGTATGACCACTCAGATTCACGTCATCCGCTTGTAAGAGTTTCTTCTGCTGTTCACTGCTACAACAATTTCTATGATGGTGTAGCAAAATACGGTATGATTGCAAGACTCGGTTCTTCAATTTTTGCAGAAGCAAACTATTTTAAAGATACAAACAGTCCTATTCTCATTTCACAGCAGGGAACAGATACTGCTGATGGCGAACCTATTGCTTCAGATGCAGGTGGTATGATAAAATCATTCGGCAACGTATATGATAACACAACATCTCCTGTAACACATAAAGACTCAGCAACAAATTTCGACTGTTACGAGGCATCTTCTGCTACTGAAGCAGTACCGTCATCATATAAGACTGTAAAGGGTGGTACTTCATATTCAAACTTTGATACAGCAAGCACAATGTACAGCTATACAGCTGACGCAGGTAAGGATGTTCCGGCAAAGGTTCAGGCTTACGCAGGCAGAATTGACGGCGGCGACTTTGACTGGGATTTCAGCGCTGCATCAGAGGACAGAAACTATGATGTAAATACAGCTCTCAAATCAGCTCTCAATTCTTATGATGATACAATTATTGCAATCGGAAGCGGCTTCAAATCAGGTTATGACCAGCCTGTTACAACAAATCCGCCAAGCAATACAACTGCTGCTCCGTCTACAACAAAGCCTGTTACAACTACAACTACACAGGGTGGTTCATCTGTAACGACAGAAAGCTTTGTTCACGATTTCACAGCAAACGGAACATCAAGCAGCTTCTATACAATCACAGGTAACCTTTCAACTTCAAAGGGAGCTGTAACATATAACGGAAAGACTCTTACACAGTGCCTCAAGCTTGAAAGTGCAACAAGCATTTCATTTACAGGAAGCGGTAAGCTTACACTCGTACTTGCAGAAGCAGGCAAGCGTGTAAATATTGATGGAACAAGTTATACATCAGATGCAAACGGAATTGTTACAGCTGATATTTCAAACGGCGCACATACAATTACAAAGGGCGATTCCGCAAATCTCTTCTATATGGTGCTTTCAGGCTCAGGTTCGGGAAGTGTTTCAACAACAGCTCCAAGCGGCAATAACAATACTACCGTAACAACAACAGTTACACAGCCTTCTTCATCAGGTGGTAATGTTATTTCTTCAGGGCTTAAAACAATCGTTGACGGAGCAATTTACTGCTCACCAAACGGAACAGGATCAGGCACAAAGGATTCTCCGACAGATGTTCTTACAGCTATAAAGAATGTCAAGGCAGGCGGAACGATTTATCTTCTTGACGGAACATATAAGTTCAGTGAAACGATCCTTATTGATTCGAGCAATAATGGTACTGCAAACGCATACAAGACAATTCAGGCATATCCTGGCAACAGCGGCAAGGTTGTATTTGACTTCTCTGCACAGGCTGTAAGCGGTTCAAACAGAGGATTTATTCTTGATGGCGACTACTGGCAGTTTGTTGGATTTGAAATTACCAAAGCAGGCGATAACGGTATGCTTCTTGCAGGTAATAACAACAGAATCGTTGAAATGGTATTCAATGATAATCAGGATACAGGCTTGCAGGTATCACGTTTTGATACAAATGCGGCAACTATTGCAGAATGGCCGTCATACAATCTCATTCTCAACTGTACATCAAAGAATAACTGTGATGATGCAACAATGGAAAATGCAGACGGATTTGCTGCAAAGCTTACTTGCGGTGAAGGAAATGTATTTGACGGATGTATGGCATATAACAACTCAGACGATGGATGGGATTTATATGCAAAAGAAGAAACAGGTCCTATCGGTGTAGTAACTATAAAGAACAGCATTGCATTCAGAAACGGATATACCGAATTCGGCGAAGGCTATGGTGACTGTGACGGTAACGGCTTCAAGCTTGGCGGTGCAGGTGTAGGTACAGCACACATAGTTGAAAACTGTCTTGCATTTGAAAACCTTAACAGCGGATTTACAGACAATAACAATCCAAAGCTCGGAAGTCTTAAGGATTGTACAGCTTATAATAACGGCGTAGGCGGCAAGGGTAAATCAAACTATATGGTATATCGTTGCTCATCATCAACAAAGCTTACAAATCTCATGTCATTTACTGACACAAGCAAGGTATCAGATACAGGTGCAGCAGGAATAAAGGTTGCAAACGATAAGCTTGTTGGTGTTGCAGATAATACTGTATATTATAATGGTAAATACTATCACGCAAAGAGCAATGTAGCAATGACAAACGGCGCAAAGCTTGGTGATGTGGTTACAGTATCAGCTTCAGATTTCATTTCACTTTCAGTCGGAGCTATGGGTACAGATTTCCATACAGTATGGAGAGGTGCTGACGGTACAATCAGCAACAAGGGCTTTGCTGAAACAACAGGCACATACAGTACACTTGGTTATCATCTTACAAACAAGGGAACAGCATCTTCACTTATCGGACAGACAGGTGCTTCAGTTCCACAGCAGACAACACAGCCTGCTGCTACTACTACTGCTCCACAATCAACAACTGTTACAACCACAACAGCTCCATCAGGTGTTACAGCATCAAAATACGGCGATGCTAACTGCGACGGCACAGTTGATATTGCAGACGTAGTAATCGTAAAGTGCTATCTTTTAAATGCAAAGAATTATTCACTTTCAGCAGTGGGACTTGCAAATGCCGATGTTCAGGGCAATGGCAACGGACTTAATACAAACGATATTATTGCTATTTCAAAATATGCACTTAAATTAACTGACAGCCTTCCAATTAATTAAAAAAGTAATACCCACAAGGAAGTGGTAAAACTTCTTTGTGGGTATTACAAAAGAATTAAAGAAAGTATTATATATAAATAACAGATGAGTATACAAAAAGGCAAAACCATCCCTCTCGGTTTTGCCTTTAAACTTTAAATGTTAATAACAGCAGATATGATTCTGCAGAGAATTGTAAGGTAGTTTATGTCATCAACAGCCCATTTTTTAAATCTGTTTTTATAATTGAATGAAATAAGCCCCTTGATTTCAGTGCCGTCGGTAATAAGATACTGGAATGCGCCGAGAATATTCTGATTTGTAAGCGTTTTGAATGCTTCGTCGGCTCTGCCCTCAAGCTCGTTTACATTGTCAATTGCAAGAGCCATATCTCCGTTGAAACGCTTGTTATACTGCGGATTGAATATATATTCTGCGGTAAGGGGAGCATCATTTCCACAGCAATACAGAGTTTCCATATTACTGCCCTCGAAAATATAGGCTGAATCAAGCTCAAAATTAATTCTTATTTCTTCAAGCAGTTCACGGATGTCAGGTGTATTGCCCGAAGCAAGACGGTCTGTAATGTTTCCGATAAGGTTGATGCGTTTATTACCCTCTTTGTTATCGCTGAGGTATGCAATTTTGTTCTTATCATCTTTCTGTACAGAGCCATGCTTTTCTACATCATATATGACATATCTGTTTTTGCCTTTTTTCTGAGCGATGAAAAGAGCTTTGTCAGCCTGCATGAAAAGCTCGTCAAAATTACTGCTGTCAACAGGATAAGCGGCAATACCCATAGAGCAGGTTATGCACAGATTTTCAATTCTGTCGGTGAATGCCCACTCGGTTTTTGTTCTGATAGCACGGAGGATGCCACGCAAATCGGTTTCATCTGCGGTTTCTTCTATAACAAGGAGAAATCCGCCGTTGCTTATACGGCCTGCCATACCTCTGTTTCCAAGCTCACTTTTTATAATGCTTGCGGTTGTAAACAGAACTTCATCGCTGAAAAGGTGTCCGTATGTGCTTGTTATATCGGAAAAATCATCGATTTCAAGCAAAACGAGATTAACTGTATATTGAGGCTTTGATATAAGAATATTTGCGGCATAGCTTGTAATTGCACGTTTGTTGAGAAGCTCGGTAAGAGAATCTCTGTTAGCTTCGATAGTGAGATTATATTCCTTTGTCTTGTATTTTGAGTTTATAGCAGAGATAACACCAGTAACCTTTTTATGTTCAAGGTCATCATATCGTGTGATTCCTCTGAAAAGTATGAATTCAGTAGTTTTTCCCTGTGTCAGCAGGCTTGTTTCTATTTCGTATTCAAATCGATAGTTTCCGTTTCGGATATCATCGCATAATTTATTAAAGCTGTCTGTACTGCGTGAGTGAACAAGCTTTTCGGCAATTGATTTTTTCTGCCATGCGTCAAGATTTTCGTTTATTATTGTAATTTCACGGTAACAGTCCGGAAGACTTATTTTGATATTTTTTGTTTCAAAGCTGTATTCAAAGAGAAGGTTGCTTATAAGGCTGAGAATGTGGCGGTATTCGGTAAGCCTGTATTCTCTTTCATAAAGCAGTGATTCAAGTGAATAAATATCGCTTATGTTTATAACAAAATGCTTTTCATTATCGGGCGAGCTGAGCTGTTTTACAGAGCATAGAAGCCATCTGTAATGAGCGTTTATACCTTTCATACGAACAGCAATCTTTTTTACTTCGCCGGGCTGAATTGACTCTAAAACTGCTTTGAAGCGTGATAAATCTTCTTCATGTACAGTACGCTGTATTGAGTATATAACATCGTTTCCGAAATAGCGGAAGAAGCTTTCATCGCCGCTCTGAGTGTGAAAGCAATCATCAATAACTGCTTTTCCGATTATATAAGAATTATTCTGCGAAAAAATATTGTTCATAAAGCGGCAATCCTCCCTGATACAGATAATAGATGTATATATCAATTATAATATATTTTTATATAAACGTCAACTTTTTATTGCATGAAAAACAGTTATCTATAAAAATATATTGACATAACGTGTGTAAATATGTATAATATATACTGTAAAGGTGTGGTTTTATGCGGAACTATGATAGGCGTCATTAAAGCATAAAACGAGGGAGGTTAAAATATTATAAGGAGGTTTTTTCTTGAAGAAAATCAAATCACTGATAACAGCGGCAGCAATGCTGTTATCTACAGCAGCGGCAGTAGTGCCGCAAAATTCGGTATCGTTCAATGCGGATGCAGCAGATGCATGCAGGGTTGAAACATTAAGCAGAGGAATTTCTGCAATAAATACAGGCTCTGGTATGCTTGTAAGCTGGAGATTCCTTGCAAATGATGCAGATAACGCAACATTTGAGCTTTATCGTGATGATACGCTCATTTACACAAGCAATGCGGGTGAGGCAACCTGCTATCTGGATGCTGGCGGCAATGCTGCTTCAGCTTACAGAGTTGATACAGTAGTCAATTCAAAGGTAGTTTCATCTGAAAACTGCTTTATCACATCAAACAACAACTATTTTGATATTCCTATGGATGTTCCTGCTGGCGGCTCGGATTATACATACAGCCCGAATGACTGCTCAGTAGGTGACGTTGACGGCGACGGCACATACGAAATCTTCGTAAAATGGGACCCTTCAAATTCACAGGATAACTCAAAGAGTGGCTACACAGGAAACGTTTATATTGATTGCTATACTCTCACAGGCACAAAGCTCTGGAGAGTAGACCTCGGAAGAAATATCCGTGCAGGTGCGCATTATACACAGTTCCTCGTTGCCGATTTTGACAATGACGGAAAAGCTGAAATGACTTGTAAAACAGCTGACGGAACTGTTGACGGCGTTGGAAAGGTTATAGGCGACGGCTCAAAGGATTACCGTAATTCAAGCGGATATATTCTTGATGGTCCTGAATATTACACATTATTTGACGGCGCAACAGGTGCGGCACTCGATACTGTAAATTACGAATTTCCTCGTGGTAATTCATTAAAAGCAACATGGGGTGATGATTACGGAAACAGAGTTGACAGATTCTTAGGATCGGTAGTATATCTTGACCCTGACCACCCAAGTGCTGTATCGGTAAGAGGTTATTATACAAGAATGACTGTTGTAGCCTATGACGTTGTAAATAAAAAGCTTGTAAAACGTTGGGCACACGATTCAGGCACAGATACATCAAAGGGCAATGGAAACGGCAATCATAACTGTATGCCTGCCGATGTTGACGGTGACGGCAGACAGGAGCTTATCCTCGGTGCAACATGTATCGATGATAACGGAAGTGTTTTATGGTGTAATAAAAAAGGCCACGGCGACGCTATGCATCTTGGTGATTTGCTCCCAGAGAGAAACGGTCTTGAACTCTGGGTATGTCACGAAGTTTCACCATTCGGTATGTCACTTTTAGACGCTAAAAACGGAAGCACAATTTTCCATTATGACGCAGGCAAGGATACAGGCCGATGCTGTGCAGGAAATGTTCTTGCAAGCAATAAAGGCTCAGAATTCTGGGGTGCAGGCTCAGGTGATGTATATAACGGAGCAGGTAATTCAATCGGAACAACACGTCCTGCACAGAACTTCCTCATCTATTGGGACGGCGACCTTGAAAGAGAAATCCTTGACGGTACAACAATTTCAAAGATGATGTCAACATCTCAGATTTCAACTCTTCTCAGTGCTGACGGATGTGCTTCAAATAACAGCACAAAGTCAAATCCTTGTCTTACAGCTGATCTTTTCGGTGACTGGAGAGAAGAACTTCTTTTAAGAACAAGCGATAACAGAGCAATCAGAGTATTCTGTACTCCTTATACAACAGATAAGAGAATTACAACTCTTATGCATGACCCACAGTATAGAAATCAGGTTTCGGCAGAGCAGACATCATACAATCAGCCTCCACACACAAGCTTCTATCTCGGTTCAGATGCTTCACTTCCTGCAAGACCGAATGTAGTAGTTGACGGCAATCTTGCCGCACCTCCAAAAGCAGGCGCAACACTTAACCCTGCATACAAGTATACAATCAAGAACGTAAACAGCGGACTTTATCTCGGTGTAGAGGGCAACAACGCACAGGCTGGTGCTGATGTACAGCAGGTTGAAAATGAAGCAATCTGGACTGTTCAGTCAGCAGGCAGCGGATATTATTATGTTTATTCCTCACTTGGTGACGGAAATACATATATGCTCGACCTTGATTACGGAAAAGCTGATAATGGCACAAATATCGGAATTTATACAAGTACAAACAGCGACGCACAGCTCTTTAAATTCGTACCGAACGGTGACGGAACATACACAATCACTACAAAGAATACAAGAGATGCAAGCTGTATAGGAATTTCAGGCGGCTCAAAGGAAACAGGTGCAACTGCTATTCAGTGGGAATGCAATGACAGTGATGACCAGAAATGGATTGTCGAGGGAAGCCTTGAAACTCTTAAAGGCACATTTATCGAAAGCCTTGAACTCAAAGACGTTGATTATTATACAAGCTGGAAGATAGGAAATAATCTTCAGGCTTCATCTGTAATATTCGGCGACAGAGATTTCACATTTATTTCTGTTCCGTCAGAAATTGCAGGCGGTGAATATATCCTTACTGCGTGTGATTCAAAATATGCTACAACTGAACTTGCAGTTCTTACTGCGGCAAAGGATATTACTGTTTATGTAGGTATGGATACAAGAGTTGAAAATCTTCCACAGTGGCTCAGCGGCTGGACAAATACAAATCTTACAGCGGCTTCTTCAAATGAAGTTACATTCAACTTCTACAAGAAAGAGCTTAAGGCAGGAGAAAAGGTAACTCTCGGTGCAAACGGACAGTCAGCATACTGCGTAAACTATGTAGCGGCTGTAAAGGAAGTAGTTACTGCTC
>JAFWWU010000102.1 GCA_017523285.1 Ruminococcus sp. | reverse complement strand
TTTTACAAGCATTACTATCTGCCTTTTAAATTCGTCTGTATAATTCCTTGTTTTTCCTGACATTTTTACCACCTTACCTTTTTTTATTTCTATTATATCATGGCTAAATGTTTTCTGTCCAATTTATTATAACCGATCCAATCCGTCCGCCGTTCCAAGACCGCCAAGATCGAATTTTCTGACAATGAGCGAATCGGCTACTGCATCCATTTGTATTGTTGCAGGAAATGTAACTGCTGTCATCATCATTGCCGCCGCTAGGACAGTTGATATGATTCTGGATTTCATGTGAGTTCCTCCTTTTTTGATTTTTCTTCATTATACTATATATTTACATAAAATTCAATACAAAAGCAGGATAAAGTTAGTGAAAATGAGCGAAAAATCTTGAATCAGAAGTATATATATGGTATAATAAGTGAAAACAGACGGAAGTTGGTGAACTTATGAACAGTATTGGTAGAGATATTTTTAAAGCTATCCATGAAGGAAAATGGTTGAGCATCGAATACCGCAATAAACAAGGTGGACTTACGAAGTACTGGATAGGCATATATGACATAGATACACGTTACAAAAGTCTGCGAGTTGAGGGGCTTCACCTTGGCAATTTTCAGAATATTGAGTTGACTATCTACATAGATAAGATTGAGTCGTCAAAGCTTCTTGACGGTACATTTCAACAAATCAATGAAAAGCTGGTTGAAGATATAAAGCTGAATCCTGACAAATATGCCTTTATCTTTACTAATACTGCTAATCTGAAAATACTTAATTACCTTGCAGACTGTAACAAACTTGATTCTATACCATATAAATCTGAATATAATCTTATAGAGCGTATTGACGGAGACAGGCTCACAAGTGCCGGATATATGCTCGACGATAACCAGTTCAAAGCAATTGTCAAAAGCTTTCGTAAGCGTTTCGAGGGTGAATATCAACCACGTAAGGTTACTCAACTCTGTCTGAATCTACTCAGTATAAACACCAAAAAAGGTCTCTATGTTCTCGCCTATCAAAGACTTGAACTTGACGTAAAGTGCCATACTCTTCGTCCAAGCGAAGAGATAACGATTTGCAAAGAATTCACTATTTCAGGTGAAAAGGAAAGCATCAGAAAATTTCTTGATGCTGATGATTACTATCTGCTTGATGATTTTGAAAAGTATTCAGAAATTATAAAAGACAGAATAACATCTTCCAACAGGCAGATTACAGGCGTTGATGATATGCCATACCTTATATGCATTGAATGCGAATATCTTGTAGATCTTTCAATAGAATATCATGAAATACTTGATATGTATGAAGAAGACAGGGTAACTGTACCTATCGAGGCATTTTTCGGTGATCTTACTGCACCATCACGAAGACGTAAGGATTACCCGATAACTCTCCTGAATAATAAAATAAACCTTGACCAGCTCCTCGCTATACATAATGCACTGAAATATCCAGTGACATATGTTCAGGGACCTCCGGGAACAGGTAAAAGTAATACTATTATAAATACAATTATATCTGCATTTTTTAATGAAAGAACTGTACTTTTTTCTTCGTATAATAATCATCCCATAGACGGAGTTTTTGATGTTATCAGAAAATTGAAATACCGTGATCTCACGATACCTTTTCCGATTCTCAGACTTGGAAGCAATAATAAAGTTGATGAAGCAATTGAACGTATCAAGAGCCTTTTTAATTATACAAAAACAATAAATATATATGGAAGTACGCTGAGCAAGAATAAAGCCGACAAAACTGAACAAACTCAGAAGCTTACAGAACTTCTTAAAAAGCATGAAGAACGTATTGAGCTAATAGAACGCAGAGACGCTATTTTCGACTTATATAAGCTTAATGACAACATGAATTTTCAGACAGATCTCGAACAAAGACAGTTGTATCAGGTTGAAAAGCGTATGAAGGAAATTGGAACTGTTAGCGATGAAGAAGCACTCGCCCTTCTCTCTGACGATCAGGAAGCATTCAGCAAGTATCTTTTCTATACATCAGCAATGTATATCAAACGACTTGAAGAACCTAAATATGCTGATTTTATGAATATACTTGATATACAGAATAAGGAAGAACGTATCGCTGAATTTAATCGCTGGCTTAGTAATGACGATAACCTACGTAAACTGCAACGCGTTTTCCCTATCATTGCAACTACATGTATATCCGCTCATAAACTTGGAAAACCCTCTCAGTATTTTGATATGGTAATAATGGACGAAGCAAGTCAGTGCAATACTGCAATGTCACTTGTGCCGATAATTCGTGGAAACAATCTTATGCTTGTAGGCGATCCGCAACAGCTGAATCCGGTAGTTCTTCTCGATAAAAGTATAAACGAAATTCTACGCAAGAAATATAATGTTTCTCCTGAGTACGATTATATTGCCAACTCAGTCTATAAGACTTTTCTTACCTGTGATTCCGTAAGTGATGAGATACTTCTCAGCTATCATTATCGATGTGACAAGAAAATCATTGAGTTTAATAATAAGAAATATTATAACGGCAGACTTAAAATCAAAACAAATAATGAGTCTGAAGCACCACTTATATTCAGTGATATATATGGAAATACAACGGATTATAAGAACACGGCTCCTATGGAAGCAGATAAAATTGTTCAGTTTATTAAAATGAATAAAGACAAATCTATAGGCATAATTACTCCATTTGCCAATCAGCGTGATTGTATACAAAAAGCACTTCATGAATCTCATCTTGACGCTATAACCTGTGGAACTGTACATGCTTTTCAGGGTGATGAAAAAGATATAATCTTGTTTTCGCTTGCACTCACTGATAAAACTACACCACAGACATATGACTGGCTGAAGAATAATCGTGAACTTGTAAATGTTGCAGTATCAAGAGCAAAAGAGCAGCTCATAATTCTTTCAAGTCAAAAGGAACTGGAACGTCTTCATGATCCCGATTCATCTGATGATATATATGAGTTAGTTAATTATGTCAGCAGTAATGGAAGAACTGAGGTGACTCCAAAAGACGTATCATCAAGAGCGCTTGGTATAAAGCCATATAGTACAGAAACTGAGGAAGCGTTTTTGCAGAATCTTAATCATGCACTTGATAATATTCTGCTCAACGAGGGAAGATGCAGCGTTGAACGTGAAGTAGCGATATCACAGGTGTTCTCCGATAATATATCATGTTCTGATTTGTTCTACACAGGACGATTTGACTTTGTTATATATCAGCGTGATTACAGCAATCGAAAAATGCCGGTGCTTGCAATCGAACTTGATGGAAAAGAACATATTGAAAACGAAATAGTTCGTGAGCGAGATAGAAAAAAGAATAAAATATGTCGCGATCATGGTTTTGAGCTTATCCGTGTTGAAAATTCATATGCCCGTAGATATAATTTTATAAAAAGCGTACTTATCGACTATTTCGGAAAAAGGCGCAGATAACTTAATCTATATAAGGAGATTATTTATGACGTACATACGTTATGGATTAGCAGTGATTTTGTGCGGACTGGGATTATGGATCACCATTTGCAACTGGATAATATTCTGGGTATGCTATATTAGGAAAAGCAGACATTCCTCATGGGGACCATTGCTCGGAGGACTCTTTCTGTGCATAGGTTTTCTGATGATTCCTAATAATCCGTACCACCATTTGTGGTGGATTGCTTTTTTTATCGACTGGGGATGTATCCCCGGAATCGCTTATACGATAATCGTACATATAATCCGGATCAGAAAAAAATCCGGTAAATAATATGAATTAACAAATATATTACGGAGGTATAAAAAATGAACGCAATTGAAAACATGCTTACAAGAAGGAGCATAAGAGAATACAAGTCTGACATGGTGCCTAAGGAAATTATTGAGAAAATCGCTGTAGCTGGTACTTATGCCGCAACAGGAATGAACAAGCAGTCTCCGATAATTATAGCTGTTACAAACAAGGAGCTTCGTGACAGACTTTCAGCAATGAACGCAAAAATTATGGGGACTGATGCAGATCCGTTTTATGGTGCTCCTGTGGTGCTTATAGTACTTGCGGACAAGTCTATGCCTACTTACCTTTATGACGGAAGCCTTGTTATGGGGAATCTCATGCTTGCTGCTCACGCTTATGGAGTTGACAGCTGCTGGATTCATCGTGCAAAGGAAGAGTTTGAAACAGCTGAGGGCAAGAAAATTCTCGCTTCACTTGGCATTACCGGAGATTATGAGGGTATCGGTCATTGTATTTTAGGCTATGCCGAAACAGAGCCTGCTCCCGCTTCACTGAGAAAAGAAAACTATGTATATTTTGCGGAGTAGTTTTTGAGTTTATGGTAATGCTAAGATGAAGAAATTTTCCGATTATATTTCATCTATTATTCAAATATAGGAGAAAAATATGATTTTGTATTTTACAGGCACAGGAAACAGTAAGTTTGTTTCAGACTACCTTGCCGACTCTTTAAATGACGAGAGTATTTCACTTAATGATGTAATCAAAAATATGAAAAAACTGAAATTTAACTCTGAGCGTCCTTATGTTGTTGTAGCTCCGATTTATGCTTGGAGGTTTCCGCTTATTATTGAGAAGCTCATCAGAAAGGCAGAATTCATTGGAAATAAATCAATTTATTTTGTAGGTACAATGGAATCTCAGACAGGAAATTGTGCTAAATATCTTCAAAAGCTGTCTGAGGAAAAGAAAATGAAATTTATGGGATTCAGCGGAGTTGCAATGCCAAATAATTATGTGATAGGCGGAAAGCTTCCTGATAAGAAAGAAGCGTATGCAAAGATTAAGTCTGCCATTCCACAAATTAGGTCAATTTCGGATAAAATTGCTTTAGGTGAGAAACTACATAAAACTGACAAAACTCCATTTTCAGCTATTCTTTCCGGAATGATAAACTCAATGTTCAATAAATATATGGTCAGCAGTAAGAACTTCAATGTTTCAGATAAGTGTATTTCATGCGGAAAATGTGTTGATTTCTGTCCAGTAAATAATGTGATAATTAAGGACGGTAAACCTTTATTTGGAGAAAAATGTCTCAACTGCTATTCATGTATCAACAGATGTCCTGAAGAAGCTATAAATATCGGTACTAAAACTCAGAAAAACGGAAGGTATGTTTGTCCTGAGTATAGTGTATGGAAAGAAAGTAAAAATAAAGGGAACGACTCAAATTGACTTTAATTGTTCGATGTAACTATATAATTTTATCATAATGAATTAGTATGTCAATAAAGTGCAGCCGAAATCGACTGCACTGATTTATTTTGTGTACAAAAGTCAAAGTCGAAATATTCATCATTAATTCTATTTATCAGAACTCCAAACATTTTTCTTGATTTAGGCTGTTTATCTACTCTTTTTCTTGGTAGAAGGGCATTTCGGTGCAAAACATTTTCCTATACAGGTGGAGAAATAGTAAATCAGTATGGAAGAATATTGAAAAAATGAGTGTTTTATGATAGAATAATTATAATAATAATCAAAGGAGGAGTAACCTCATGTTCTTACATTTACCCGAAAATGACTCCACTAAGTGTGAAAGAGCAATTCTTTCCTCCATTAAAGGTATTAAGCGTGGAAAAGACTTTGATATAAACGAAGATACATATCCTATTGATGATTTAAGCGAAAGAAACATATTTCTTGAAGGCGTATCATCATACCTTGGAATTGATGTTGCTGATATTGATGCTATCGTTTTTGAAACAGAAGCTCGCTACAGTAATAAAGGAATTGAGTTTACCAAAACTATTCGTCAATGGTTACAAGGAAAGAAAAAACCAAGTCAATCTCAAGCATACAGGCATAATTGTTATAATTTTTGTATCGCTTTAGATATGGATATCAATAAAACATTTGAATTTATGTTTAAGCATTTTCAGATCATGCCTTTTTATTATAAAAACAGAACAGATGCTATTTATTTTTACTGTATTCTTAATAACAAATGCTATGATACAATCGTAAAAATGCATAATATAGCAAATAATTTTCCAGCAACAAATGATGAAACTGTAGATACAAAATATATAGGTAACAAGATATATGAAATTGAAAATGATGAAGAATTTCTTGATTATTTAAAAAACTATTGCTATGACGATGAACATCAATTCGCTACAGCACGTAGAATTATTTTAGAATTGCTCGATAAGTGTAAAGAATTAGCTGTTGTTAATGCGGATAGCCAATTGTTAATGTCAATAACTGGGTACAATAATCAAATTGGGAGACCTGGAATAGGTGGAAGAGCTGATAAAGGTATATCAAAAAGTTTATTTCCACCAGAGTTTACAACATCTTTCCCTGATGATAATGTTTTATGTAAAATCAGAAATGGCAAAAAAGTATCAGATGAGGCGTTACGAAAGCTATTAATACTTTTGACTTTCTATCATTTTTACAAATCATATGATAATGGAATTAAAAGTTTACATAAAACCGATGAGATAATTCAAGATAATTTCAGAGATTTTTGTGCTGAATGTGACGGAATACTTGCAGAATGTGGATATGTACAGCTATATCCTCGCAATTTATATGACTGGCATATCCTTTGCTGTGCCAATAGCGAATATCCCGTTGAAGAACTGAAAAGTCTTATAAAACAACAATATACTGATAAATTGGATGAAGAATAACGAGAATCCATTTTTATATATTTTGCATTTAGCCTATTTATAATTGATATGTAAGGAGGGATAGTATGGATAGATATTTACCAATCGGTTATGAACTGCACCTGGATGGACGTGTAGGAAAATACATTATTACTAACATAATAGGCAAAGGTGCCTCTACTGTAGCCTATTGTGCAGATTATTATTGTGATGACGGAAATTGCTCCAAACATATCATCAAGGAATTCAATCCTAATTACATATCATTCCAACGTACAGAAAATGGTGAAATGCAATTTAACATTTCAGACAAAAACAGAGTTATATATGCAAAAGAAAGATTTTTATCAGGTTGCCACAATCAAATAAAAATAAGAAATCAAATTGCGACAATGAATCAAACCCCACCTATTGAAGGACCGTTCTATGCTAATGATACTATATATACTGATGTAATTGCATATAACGGCACAACTTACGATGTTGCGTATAAAAATCTTTCTTTGTGTGATAGAATGAAGGTTTGTTTATCTGTTGCTAAACTTGTTAAATGCTATCACGATGCGGGATATCTTTGTCTTGACATCAAGCCTGAAAACATTTTTGTTATCCCTGAAACAAAGGAATTGTTATATTTTATAGATTTTGACAGTGTTTGTACAAAGGGAGACATAGTTTTTGGCAACTCGATTTCATACACAAAACAATGGGCTGCTCCAGAGCAACTTAATCCTTACGATATGGATGAGATTTCAGAAGCAACAGATATTTATGCTGTTGGTGAACTTGTATTCTGGTCTGTATTTGAGCGTCATTCTACAATAGAGGAACATCGAGGATTTTCGGTATATCCATTTGAAGACATAAGACCTCATGTTAGTACTATTTTGGGAAAACTATTTCACAACACATTACGGTCATCTGTTAGCAGTAGATTTAAATCTATAAATATTGTTATTGAACTACTTAATGATGTAATCGAAGAACAGAGCAAAAAAGAATACATCATTACTTCTGCAATACGCCCTAAAGATTTTTTTATCGGAAGAGAAAAGGAGCTTGCTGAAATATCTCAAAGATTAAATGAAGAGAAACTAATCTTTCTTTATGGTATAGGTGGCATTGGCAAAAGCGAAATTGCAAAGCAGTATGCAACGCTAAATTCTGTAAAATATAATAATATATTATATTGGAGATATAATGGGGATCTTGAAAGCGCTATCTGTCAGGATGATTTTGTAGCAATTTCAGATTTACACCGTGATAAAGATGAATCCGATGCTGGTTATTGCAAAAGAAAACTAAAGGCTATCCAGTCCTGTTTAAAAGGTAAGAACCTGATTATAATCGATAACTTTGATTGTATTCTTGAAGATATTACATATATTCAAACTTGGAATAAAATTTTATCCCTTAATTGTGAAATACTCGTAACTACTAGAGTGAAACAAGATGAGCATTTATTTAAAATCAAAAGAATAGAAGATTTTAATATACTTAGACAGATATTCATTAAAAACTCCGATATTTGTTTTTATGATGAAAAACATCTGGAATATATTGATAAAATAATTACTTTTGGTGAGTGCAACACATTATTCATTGAACTTGTTGCTAAACAGATTTTCGCATCAGCGATTTCCCCAAAAGAAATGTACGAATTACTTTGTAAAGAAGGTGTATATGGATCAGGAGAAGAAAAAATCTGTATAAATAAAGATGGACATAGCTCTAGTGATAATATCTTTAATATTATAAAGAAAGTATTCTCTACTGCAACGTTATCATATGATAGACTATTGTTATTAGTAAAAGCAGCATTTTTGCCCGAAAACGGTGTATCAATAAAAGAATTTAGTATTTATTATAATATCGAAAACAAAGATGATATAAACTGGCTTGTTAGTAATGGATGGATAACAAGATCGGCTGACGAAGAAGCAGTTTTATCTGTTCATCCACTTATTATTGAAGTAGTACTCGATGAATTTAAAAATAATTACAGATTACAGGAAGAGTTTTTTGAAGATGCAATTAGATTTTTCGAAAGTGAAATAAATAATATTAATCAACGTACTCATTTGCAAATGAGTTCAGCTATTGCAATGGCTATTAAGAAGAATAAAATATCTGTTCAAATGGCTTCAATATATATAATAAGATATGTTGATTATTACTCTGAATATGGTAATACATATAACAAAGGCGAATTGTTAGAATACGCGATAGACATTTTAGAGAATAATGAATATTGTTTTATAGAATATGCTTATTTAATATATATACCTTATTATTGTATGCGAAATTCATTTATAAGTACAATTAAAGAATGTCGCTCGCATTTAAAAAAAGCCAAAAAGTATAAAAATGATTATATAAATGCACGATATCATTCCACGTTAGCAAAATTACTAGCAGAATATAATGGTGATATTAATATAGCAATAAACTATAAATGCTTTTTAAATATATATACTAAACTGTTTTATTCACTAAGTTCTTTATATCACCTTTTTATTAGTTTAATATATTTTCTTAGAATTGGTATATATTTCAAAAGGACGAATAAGGTACCCCCCAATATTAAAGCATTATTGAATAATCTCAGATATTTATCTCCAAAAGAAAATGATATAAACCATCTTGTGATTTTTCTTCGTGAAATAGCTGAATATTTAGAGATTATTGATTCTAAAACTGTGCTTCATATTTATAATAGTAGACTTGAGCGAGAGTTCTTAAATGAAGCAATAGAAATAAGGAAACTTATTTCTGCTATTATAGAATCAACTACTTATGATTATTTTGAAAATTTTATTCAAATCGAGAATGATAAAGCACGTCTTTTATGTATCAAATATAAGTATAAAGAAGCACAAATGAGCCTTAAGAATAATATTAATCTAATTGATTGTAATAATAGGATACCTGGAATATCATTATTTAAAACACATATGTTAATCTGTGAAATTGCAGCCATTAATGGTGATTACAACACAGCTATACTTCAGATAAAAAAATGTCTTGAAATAACAACTGAACTCCATTTTCCGGAAGATTTATCTTTAAAACTTCAACTTGGTCGATATCTAAATGAAGTTAAAGCTACTGACGAATCAGAAGAGATTAATACATACGTTTTAAAATTATTGAAGGAAATGGATAATAATTCTCATAAACTCTATCTTGGAGATGCTCTTTATAATATGGCAACACTTCAAAATTTGAAATGCAATTATGACCAAGCACTGATTGAATATGAAGAAGTAATTCGAGAATATAAAAAATGCAAGCCGAGAAAATGGCAGTTACAGTTAGTGGAAGCACGTTGTTATAGGAAAATGTATGAAATATATCTTATGCAAGAAAAAAATGTTGAAGCTAAAAAATGTTATAAAAAATCAAAAAAATGTTATTATAAATCTCTAGGTAAAAAGCATCCTGAAGTAATATCTTTTCTTAAAAGGCACTCTAATTAAGACATGCGTATATGTAAATTAAAACAGCAGGCATTTTGGCCTGCTGTTTTTTCTTTGGAATCCATTTTTATAACTTCAATTTGAAACTTTGTTATAATTAAGCTATCAAAAGGACATAAGCTAAAAACAAATAATAAACGGAGGTTATAAAAATGGTAAAAGAAAAACGTATTAATGAGATTATCACTTCAATGCAATCATTTAATAAGGATTTATTTCGCAAGGCGGAACTGCTTCCTGAATATCTTGACTTGCAGAAAGAGTTGATTAACCTCACATTCAACGACAGCCACGCTGAAAACGGAAAGCTTCGTATTTGGGATGTGGAAAAACATCTTGAAAAGCTCAATGATGAATGTTGCCATATTGCTGACGAAGAACTAGAAGTATTCAAAGAAGAAAGTAAATTTATCTGTAATGCAATTAAATCTGAGTTTTCAGGAAACGCTGGCGAATATAAAGCATTCCGTAGTCTTGAAACACTTCGTTGTAAGAATAGAGTGATGAAGAACATCGAATTCAAGTCAGGCGATCACAGAACGGAAATTGACGCTATAGTTTTTACTGAAAAAGCAGTTTTCATTATTGAGGTTAAGAATCCTCATCGTGATATTTACATTGACGAGCGTGGCAATTATTGCAGAGTCGGAGATACAATGCACCTTGACTGCAATATCGGCGAGAAGATGAATGATAAGGTTTATCTTCTTAGAGAGGCACTCAAATCAGTCGGATATGCCAATGCTAATATTATCAGCCTTGTAGTTTTTACAAACAGCACTATTCACGTTGATAACAGATACGACTACATAACGACTTGCTTTCTTGGAAATCTCCCGCATATTATCGAAAGATATGACGGGAAACCAATTTACGGAGAAAACAATATTTCAGTTATGATGGAAAGTGTATCTAAGGCCGAATGTAAAGAAGCATATCCTCTGGAAATTGACATCAATCAGTACAAATACCATTTTGCAAACCTTATGGCTACTCTTGAGGAAGCTAACAAAAAGTGTTCTGAAACCATTGATACTCACGAAGCTGAAAGAGAAAAAGCTTGTCAGGATACTTTGAGCAAAGAAGTATCAGAAATGCCAAAATTAATTAAAAATCATGCCGATAAAGCTAGTTCTAAGATTGTTACAGCAGTCAGAATTGCAGTGGCATTCGGTGCAGGATTCATCACTTCGCATATAATTGGTTCATATCGTAAATAACGGAGGTATTATTATGAATAGTGTTATGAAAGCTATGCTTGTAATATTATTATTAATATATGTTATATCGCCTGTAGATTTATGTCCAGGTCCTGTTGACGACATAATCTTAATTCTATGTGCTATGGGCGGCAGAACAATTAAATCAAAGGAAGATTAAGAAGGAGAAAAAAATGAAAATCAACATTCTAAACAAGTGCGATAAAGTACTCAATGTAACTGCGGATTTTATCGCAGTGGAACGAAAAAACGGCGAGGTGGATATTGTTCCGATTGTTAAGGACAAAAACGGCTTTTGGATTGATACAGAGAACATCACAACAATAGGCTACGGAAATAATACGGTGCAGTCTGAAACAATAGACGGCGTTGTAATTACTAATTTTTAAGGAGAGTGTTATTATGGCAGGTAAAAAGGATAATGCAGTTATTGCGGTTTTATCGGGACTGACAAGTAATCAGGCTTCGCAGATTTCAAGGGATATTATGAGATCTAAGGAAAAGCATGCACCTCTCGGCAGAGGCACAATAGCAAGCGGTAAACATTCAGGCGTTGGTGCACTTCTTCAGAAGGGTACTAAAAGAATAGGAGGTAAATGATATGGCAAAACGATCATCAGCACATACCCGTGCACAAAAAAACGGTAAAATCAGAGATGGATATACTTGTCAGACTTGTGGATCGAAAAATAAAGTTGAGGGGCATCACATCATAGACCATCAGTTTTCTGGAGCTGCTTCAACCGATAACATAATTTCACTCTGCCACGATTGTCACAAATCAGTGCATAAGGGTCTATTGAATTTGTTTAAGTTTTAATCTTTATTCAAGTATAGTCACTCGGATTGTTGTTATATTAGCAGCTGTTTTTATCTATGTTGAGAAGTGCAGCCGAAATCGACTGCACTTCTCTTTTATACATTAACTACAACAATAAATTCTCCAGGCTGAACTATAATATCATTATGAGGGGTTGGAGCAGGTGGAAAACATTAGTTGCGACAATCCATGTCATTGCATCTGTGTACGGCAGTTTGTTGCATGCTGTAGTATCTCATACTTCGTGCGGTAGATTGTTTTTTTGCAATTTATTATCTCCACACATTTAGTATTACTACGAATTATAACATATTTTAACAAGAAATTCAATAGAATATGATAATATTTTTAATTTTAGCACCATTTTTATACAAAGTAACAATATTTAGATTCTACGCTATCTTAGGCGTAGTAACAATCATACTCAGTAAAAGAAAACTAAAACATAACGGGAGTGCTGATTGACAGCATTCCTGATTTATTTATGAGCTATAAATATATACAGCAGTTATATTTTGCGCGTATTATAGCGTACCATGAAAATTAAAAAGCCATTTATCCCCTATTTTACATCATTTATCAACTTATGATTATATATAGTATTGTTAAGCCAGTACATATAATCATAAAGCTGTAATAAAAGTCCATCAAGAGAATCATAGTTCGCTAAGGTCAGATGCCGACTACATTCCGAATATATAGCGTAAACCTCAAGTACACGAAGTCGCTACTGTTTACTTGAAATAAAAACTTAGTAAATTATTTGACGTAATAATAGTAATATGGTATAATGTATAGAGTATCTATAAAACCTATAAAAGAATCATAACAATACGAGGTAATTCAAAATGAAAAAAAGAATGCAATGTTTGTTTCTATGTTCCATTATACTTCTTCTAAGTGTTGCTTGCAAAAAGCAACAGGATTCATACGAAACTTCAAAAACCGTTGAAACCATCACAACATCTGTTGCCGAAACCGAATCTACAACAATTGAAGCTACGCCACCACGGACGATACCGCCTATGACTGAACCCTTTGCAGTTATCGATGGATTTGACGCGAATGGAACGATCACATCCATGTGCAACGGAATAAATGACACGATTGTGATTCAGTGCCTTGACTACGATACCAACGCTAACTCCTGCTATGTTTTCGACCCAATTGAGAAAAAAATTATCAGAAAGATTGCGCTTGAACAAACCTACTATTCGGTTTTGGGAATGTTCAGTAACGGTACGATCGTTGTTGTTGATTACATTACCAACAAAACTTTATACATGTACTCTGAAAATTCAGATACGCCAAGAGAAATCGTTCTTGATGTTGATTATGATCCGCTCTATCAGATGGATCGTCACAATGACTGCATCTATTGGGCTGAATCTTTGACCGGCAACATTCTGAAAATAAACGAATCTGGAACCATCAGTACGCATATTCCGGGTGAGGACTTCCAGTCCGTTAATGTTATTTCCAGTTCTGATCTGGTGTTCGAAGCGAGCAAGGCATCGGAAGAAACAAAAAGCGGAACAGAAATAGGCTTGTATTCCCTCATAGACGGGCAGCCTAAAGTGTTACTTCCTGAATTTAATTCCATTTCGTTTTTCACAACGGGCTACTGTACAACTACTTATACTCAATACACGGAAGATTATTGCGGCGGCGATACCATCCTTCAGGTTTACGATATAAATACGAATCAGAAATGTCAGGCATACAAAATCGAATTCGATGAATTCGAATCATATCGTTTTGAAGGCAATTCTAGAAGCGATTATGCCGTCATGATGTATAGTAATTATGAGAATAGTGAAGAAAATGGGGAATTAAACGAAATTTTCTTTGTTGATACAAAAAACGGTACGATTGCGGATTCTGGAATTGAGATCGAAAATAAATCAGTATATCTGAAATGTATTTATTCGGAAGGCATCGGAAGATGGCTGATAGCGATCAATTACATGGATGAAACGCCGTCCTTTTCACTTCTGATGGTGGACCCCACATTGATGAAATTTGATACGCAGATGGAAACCGCCGAGTTTTATTCGCACGAAAAACTCGAAGAAGTGGAATTCGGAGATGACTTTAAAAAAATCAGGGAAGAAGCCGATAAGATCGAAGAGGAATTCGGAGTCCGTCTGCTAGTCGGCGATGAAGTCAAGCATTCAGAGGATAATTCGTTGTATATATTTAAGTCAAGAGAGGACGCCAAGAATTTTAATCTTGACCATGAAATGAATCGGATGGATAACCTGAGAGATGTGCTTTCCATGTATCCTAAGGATTTTTTCAGTCATTTCAAAAGCAAGGATGGGAAATGCGGCCTGCGTATCGCAATCGTAGATGAACTGCAATCGGATTCTCATGAATATTTTTCCGCAGCAGGCGTTTCCTATACTACGGGAGGGTGGTATGATATTGCGATCTGTGGTCATCATATCCTCGGCACATCGCTCCATCATGAAATCTGGCACAGCGTTGAAAAACTGGTCGGTAACAAACACGGCGACATTGACAAACTGGAATGGATGGAACTTAATCCGGAGGGATTTGAGTATTCCACGGATTTTGATGGATATGCAACAGATAGTTCAGAGGAGCAGTTTGAACTCACACTTGACAATGTCTATTATACCATCGAGCCAGACTATGAATATCCGTATTTTATCTCGGATTACAGTAAGGTAACCGATATGGAAGATCGTGCCACGATTATTGAACGACTGTTATCCACTGAAATTGATGAGAATGGTGAAGAGCATCTGATTGATCTTGAGAAGATTAAAATGTATCCCCATATTAACGCCAAAATCGAATTCCTTGAAAACTGGACAGAACAGGAATTCGGATATTCTTATTGGGATAAAGTCCATGAAAATGCAAAGGGTAGATTATCAAACTAAAATTGTACAACAATTATTTAGTCAAAGATAGAGCCTTTAATTCAACAGGAGTTAAGGCAACACCGCACAATTGCGAAATAGAAAAATGCGTGATAGCATGAATAAGGTATTAGAAAGTTTTTGATTATGATAAAATTTATCCTCCAAAGCCTGATTATAGAGCTTTGGAGGATATTTTTTGCTATAAATTACTTTTTATACTTTGTCGGAAATAAAACCCTTAAGAGATAATGTACCGCCTGTAGAAATATGTGCGTAATACGCAAGCACTAATGAAGCATCGATAGCATTAACTTCTCCGTCATCATTTACATCAGCAGCTTTCATTTGTGCTTCTGTAAAGTTAGGAGTTCCGTTTGTTGCTATAATTGCATATTCGGCAAGAATCATTGAAGCATCAATTGCATTGATGTTTTTGTTATTATCTACGTCACCTAAAGCTAATTCTGATGTTGTAGGTGTAGTTGTAATTGTTGATGTGGTAGTTGTTGTAGATGTACTTGTTGTTGTCGATTTCGTAGTAGTTGTAGTCGCAGGCTTCTTTGTTGTCGTGATAGTCGTTGTTGTGATTGTAACAGGTTTTGTAGTAGTTGTTGAAGAGTTTGTAGTGGTTACTGGAGTTGTTGAGGTGGTGATATTAGTACCTATGCCAAGTGAACGGAAATTGAAGCCGTATTTATTAGCATATTCTTCAGCTGCTGTTCCGGAATAACCAACAATTGTCAGGTCAAGTCTGGTGTAATTCGGATGATAATATGTAAATCCAAGCGCATGTTCTCCGATTGATGAAACTGAAGCGGGAATAATAATCTCATCAAGGCTGTACATATTCAATGCAGCATCTTCTTTTATTGTTGTTACACCTTCTTCAAATGTAAGGATGTTAACATCACTGCATCCATGAAAAGCGTGATCAGGGATATTCTTTATCGTTCCCGGAACAGTAACCTCGGATAGTGAAATACAAAGTTGAAAAGCACCGTAGCCGATATGCGTAACATTTGTCAGGTCAATAGATTTCAGTCTGTGACACGTTGTAAAAGCGTAGTCATAAATATTTTTAAGACTTTTCGGGAAATTTATTGACTCAAGATTCTTGCAGTTTAAAAATGCGTCATAGTAAACCGACGTTATAGTATCAGGCAGAACAACTTCTTTTATAATCATATTTTCCTCAAATGATGATCTGCCAATTGACGATACAGTTTTTCCCTCAATTACACTTGGAATCTCTATGTACGAATCGGTTCCTATATATTTAGTGATTGTAACTGTTCCATCGTTTTCAATTCTATACTCCAGACCGTTGACATTCGGTCTTGTTGTAGTGGTTGTAGCAGTTGTAGTAGCTATTGCAGTAGTTGTTTTTTTGGTAGTTGTTGTAGTCGTAGTTAAAGTTGTTGTAGTTGTTGGAGGAGTTGTTGTGACAGGCTTATCACCAATTGCAACAAATTTCCTTTGATATTTGTCAGCATAAGCTTGAGCTGTTGAACCAGTATAACCATAAATTGTTGAGGTATCAGGGATTGTACCCAATGAATCACCAATTGCACATTCTGAATTTTCTATTGTTATCGACTCTAAGCTTGTACAATCGTAAAATGCCCAACCATCAATGCTTGTAACGCTATCGGAAATTGTTATTGATGTTAAGTTTTTACAATTTGAAAACGCCTCAATCCCAATACTTGTAACACTATTTGGGATTATTACATCACCCTCACAGGAATATCCATCTATCAATATTCCATTTATAATTACAAGTGGATTCTTTTTTCTTTGTTCCTCAAGCCATGGTATATCATTAAATGCATAATCACCAATACTTGTAACACTATCAGGAATAGTAATTGATGTTAAATTTTTACAACCAGAAAATGCACTCGCACCAATGCTTGTAACGCTATCAGGAATTATTATAGATGTTAAATTATCACAACCCGAAAATGCAGATATATTAATACTTGTAACATCATTTGGGATTGTTATATCACCCTCACAGGAATACCCATCTATCAATATTCCATTTACAATTACAAGTGGATTATTTTTTCTTTGTTCTTCAAGCCATGGTGTATCATAAAATACATCAAGACCAATACTTATAACACTATCAGGTATTGTGATTGATGTTAAATTTTTACAACCAGAAAATGCCGCATAGCCAATATTTATAATACTATCAGAGAGTATTACTGATGTTAAGTTTTTGAAATTAGCAAACGCCATATCACCGATAGTCGTTATACCATTATTAATAACAATGCTTTTTATTTCTTCATTATAAAGTTGAGAGAGATCGCTTGGAATATCACCGCTTCCACTTATGGTAAGAGTTCCGTTATCATCAAGTTCCCAAGTGATGTTTTCTCCTAATGTTCCGCTTTCCTCAGTAGCTGCCACTGCTGTGACAAGTAAACCGGAACGATAGTCTGCTTCGGTTACAAGCGAAACCTTGCATATAAAAGTACATACAAGAATTGCTGCAATTATTCTTTTGGCTTTCATAATATGTAATCCTCCTGAAAATAATATTATTAGTTTTAAATCAAATATACGCTCTATCAGAATAACAACGTTGATTTATCTTCCTTGAAAATCAAAAAATAGTTAACACCTATTTAGATAAAACGTTAGAAGAACGTTAATAACTTCTTTTAACAATTATATCATATAACGTTTATATTGTCAATATTTAACAATAATTATTAAAGCTCATTTGTAAAAATAAATGTTCTATATAAATTTTTACTGTTTATCTAACTTATGATAATCAACATACTCAATACAATTCTTTAAATAATCATTATCAGCTTTAGAGTTTGTCTTTACTTTAATAATTCCAATAATTCTTCCACCTCTCCTCTGATATTCTTTAAATCATTATTATCAGGAATGTAGTCAATACACTTATTAATTATATTTTCGATACGACATAAGATTTCAGGAGATAAAGTATGGGTATCGCAGAATTACAAAGGAATTAAAGAAAACACATAAGATCAATCACAAGACTGTACAGCGTTTAATGCGTCAAATGGGTATACCATAAGAACTCACAGTCACTGCGATTATTCTTCGCCCTATGACTTTGAAGATTTATACTTTATTTCTCTTTCTCATAATATCAGATTCGCTTGATAATTTTCGGCTGTTTAATTTGGGCTTTTTCATGACAGAGGAGCAACCGTAAACT